>DATMMY010000481.1:0-4055 GCA_035569515.1 Candidatus Solibacter sp.
TCACGCCTCCTTAACGCCTCAATTTTGGCATTGCGCTACTCTGGCAATACAATTAGATTCATTAACTTCGCCGTGAAAAAACCAACTGAAACAGCCATCAAGCCGGCTAACGGGAGCTCGGACAAGTACCAGCGCATCCTCGATGCAGCCATTGAGGTCATCGCGGAGCATGGCTTTTTTCATTCCCGGGTTTCGGAGATTGCCGACCGGGCAGGCGTGGCCGACGGCACTATCTACCTTTATTTCAAGAACAAAGACGAGCTGCTCATGGCGGCCATTGACTCCGCCTTTCACCGCTTCATTGAAAGGGCCCGGACAGCTCTGAACGATATCTCCGACCCCCGGCAAAAGCTTCGGCGGATGGCTTACCTCCACCTGGAGGCCCTGGGCTCGAACCGCGACCTGGCCATCGTATTTCAGACTGAGCTTCGCCACAGCGCCAAGTTTCTGGGCCAGTTCTCCCATAAATTACTGGTGGAGTATTTTGACCTGATCAAGAGAGTCCTGCGCGAAGGCCAGGAGGCCGGGGTTTTTCGTTCGGAGTTGTCTGTGACCGTTGCCGCTCATTGCTTCTTCGGCGCAGTGGATGAAATCGTGACTACCTGGATCCTCTCTGACCGGGACCGCGACCGCGATAATCACCTCTTCAGCCTGGCCGACGTAATTGTGGACATTGTTCTAAAGGGCATTGAGCCGGGGACGAACTATGGAAACTAGGACCTTAGTTGACATCTTCTTTGCTTCCGTTGCGCACAATTTAGAACACCATGTCACATACAAGAGTGGAGGTGCCTGGAAAGCCATCTCCTCGCGCCAGTATTACGGCTATGTCGCAGGTGTGTCCCGGGCCATGCAGCAATGGGGAATTCAAAGAGGCGACCGGGTCGCCATACTGAGCGAAAACCGGCCGGAATGGATGATCGCCGATTTTGCCTGCGTGACCAGCGGCATCATCGACGTGCCCATTTACACCACGCTTACAGCGGAACAGACACTCTATCTCCTCCAAAACTCCGGAGCGCGCGCAATTTTCGTCTCCAACCTGGAGCAACTGCGCAAGGTGCAGTCCATTCAGCTGCAAACCAAGCTGGAAAAAGTTGTGATCATGGATGACGTAGAGGAGTCCAATGTCATCCCCATGTGGTCGATTCTGAACCACGCTTCCCCGGAAGCTGATCCGGTGTTCGACGAACGAGCCCGCACCGTGCAGCCCGACGACATCGCGACCCTTATCTATACCTCAGGCACCACGGGCACATCCAAGGGCGTGATGTTGAGTCATTTGAACCTTACCTCCAATGCCGCAACTTCGGTCAGGAATTTTGAGTGGAAGGCCGGCGACACATATCTTTCATTCCTGCCGCTCTCGCATGTGACCGCGCGCCACCTGGACTACGTCTGCTTCCTGAACGGCGTGACCATCGCCTACTGCCCGGACTTTGGCCAACTCCCAGTCATGCTGCACGAATCCAAGCCCTCCATCATCGTTGCCGTTCCGCGCGTCTATGAGAAGATTCGCCAGGAAGTAGAACGCACAGCGGCCCGGGGAGTAAAGCGGCGAATCTTGAGTTGGGCCCTCAAGGTTGGGGAGCGGCACAAAGAGCAGGTCGCACGCGGCGAGGAACCGGCGAGCCCGGCATGGAAGCTGGCCAACAGACTGGTGTATTCAAAAGTGCGCAACTTGTTTGGCGGAGGCAGCAGGGTCTATGTCTCCGGCGGCGCGCCCCTGGGGCACGACATGGCCGACTGGTTTTGGCGGGTTGGCATTCCCATCTTTGAAGGCTACGGACTTACTGAAACCTCGCCAGTCATTTCTTCCAATCGGCGCGAAGCGTACAAGGTCGGAACCGTGGGCAAGCCCGTGGACCATATTCAGATGCAGCTTGCTGAAGATGGTGAAATCCTGGTCAAAGGTCCTTCCATCTTCAAAGGTTATTGGAACATGCCGGAGGAAACCAAGGCTGCTTTTACTCCCGATGGCTGGTTCAAGACCGGGGACATCGGCCAGGTGGATGCCGAAGGCTTCCTGACCATCACCGACCGCAAGAAGGACCTGATCAAGACCTCCGGAGGAAAATTCATCGCGCCCCAGCCCATTGAAAATGCCTTGAAGAACAATGTGCTGGTTGGGCAGGCCGCGTTGGTTGGAGACAAGCGCAAATATGCTGCCGTAATCATCTCCCCCCACTTCCCTCTTCTGGAAGACTGGGCACGGGCCAACGGAGTTGCCTTCTCCTCACACGACGATTTGGTGCATCAACCCCAGGTGCGCGAACTCTACCGGGGCATTGTGGAAGACCTCAACAAAAGCCTGGCCCACTTTGAGACCATCAAGAAAATCATTGTGGTGCCGGACGAATTTTCCATCGCGACCGGCGAAATCACTCCAACGCTAAAACTAAAGCGCCGGGTCGTTGAAAGCAAATACAAGCAACAGATCGATGAAATCTACCAGGAGCCGCATCCGGTGGAAACGGCCCCGGTGGGATGATTCCGGATTTGCCGGATTGTCCGAATTGGTAAATTGACCAACCAGCCCTACGCCGCTAACCCTCTTGCTTTTTTCCGTGTGAATTCGTGTTCATTCGCGTTAATTCGTGGCTAAGAGATCTCGCTTTTCGTCGCCCGCTTTCCCTTCGCGTCCTTAGCGGCCTTTGCGGTGATATCTTTTTATGCAGGGGCCACGAGTAAACTCATGCCCTGATTTGTCTCATCTCCCGGTGCATTCATTACAATAGAATTCATGGACCCGTTATTTCTTGCAGGCAGGCAATTCCGGTCTCGCCTGATCGTCGGCACAGGCAAATACAAGTCAGGAGAGGAGACGGCCCGCGCCATAGAAGCGAGTGGGGCGGAGATGGTCACGGTCGCTGTCCGGCGTGTAAATCTCGACCGCACCAAAGAGTCGCTGCTGGACCATATCGACACCAGAAAGTATTTCCTTCTCCCCAATACCGCCGGCTGTTACACGGCAGAGGAGGCCATCCGCACCGCACGGATGGGCCGAGAGGTCGGCCTTTCCGACTGGGTCAAGATTGAGGTCATTGGAGACCAGCAGACCCTGTATCCTGATGTCCAGGCAACCATAGAAGCCACCCGTATATTAGTAAAGGAAGGGTTTATCGTTCTTCCTTATACTTCTGATGATATTGTGGTTGCAAAACGTCTTATTGATGCCGGCGCAAGCGCCATCATGCCTCTGGGCGCGCCGATCGGGAGCGGAATGGGTATCCAGAACACCGCTAATATTCAGATCTTGCGGGAGATGATTACAGGTGTCCCGCTGATCGTGGATGCAGGGGTGGGCACGGCCTCTGATGCGTCCATTGCCATGGAGTTGGGCGCGGACGCGGTACTCATGAACTCTGGCATCGCTCATGCCGAAAACCCTATTTTGATGGCTGAGGCAATGAAATATGCGGTGCTCGCCGGCCGGGCCGCCTATATGGCCGGCAGAATGCCCCGGAAACTCTATGCAACCGCCAGTTCGCCGCTGCAGGGCGTGGTGAAGTAGTAAGATTTAGGCGCATGCGCTTAGGCCGCTGGCTCAGAAGACTGTTTCCGTCCTTTGCTGAACTTGCGGCAACGGTTCTCTATCGCACATACATGGCGGACGGCCTGATTACCCGCCATACCGCCGATTTCCTTAATGACCAGAAGTTCTCCCTGGCCTATGCCAAGGGCAAATCGACCGGTTCATGGATGAACATGGATCCTCGTTGGCGCGTGTACACAGCTTGCTGGGCCGCATCCCATGCCGCGAACCTCCCTGGAGATTTTGTGGAGTGTGGAGTGAACCGGGGCGGCATGGCTTTGACGATCATGGAGTATCTGGATTTCAACACTCTGGACAAGCGCTTCTTCCTGCTCGATACCTATTGCGGATTTCCCCAGGGCTCTCAAGCTGCGCCAGTCAATCGCGACATGTATTCGGATTGCTATGCTGACGTGGTGAAAACGTTCGCGCCCTACCCTGGGGCCAGGATCGTGCGCGGCATGGTGCCCGATACACTCTCCGCCATTGATGCGGAGCGTATCTCGTATCTCTCCATCGA
>DATMMY010000482.1:0-5253 GCA_035569515.1 Candidatus Solibacter sp.
TGGTAGCGCTATTGTCGCTTACCGCCACCATCATGGTGGCCAGGTCGCGCAGAGTCAGGCGCGTCACGCCGGGGGTGAGCCCCAGCATAATGTCGCTTCCCGGAACGAGGTCGTCCGCGCGCACAGTATATTCATCCGTCACCTTGAGCTTGCCCTGCTGGGCCTGGAGGTAGAGCTCGGCCAGCACTGCGATCTTGATGGAGCTGGCCTGGGGCATGATCTCATCGCCATTCACGAAAAACTCTTCCCCGGAAGTCAGATCTTTGAGCGCCAACCCGAGCACGCCGTCGAGTTGCTTGTCGACGGCGTGCAGATCTTCCTGCAGCTTTTGCCACATGATCTGCCTTTTCGCCGCCAAGGGCTTTTGCGGACAGCATTGGGTGTATGCGTTGACAACGCTCAACGCCAGCAGCATCCGTAGGACAATCTTCCCCTTCATCAGGCGGAAGTGTACAAGGAAACAGCGCCGTACAACAAACTTCGCATCTTCGGGTAGTGTCCTTATTAATTAACCGCAAAGGACACGAAGGGGCACGAAGGAAACACTCAGCGATTCCACCTTTGTGTGATTTCGCACTACGACGTGCTTTGAAATCCTAATTTTTTTCACAACTTTTTATGGGCAGCAATTGGGACTGGCAAGATCATCCGGCGCGTGCTCCGTCGGGTACCGGGCATTCCGGAACAGCCAGCACAGGGTTGATGCGATCGGAAAAACCAATATCGAACAGCATTCCTTCCGACACCACACCCCGCATCGTACGCGACTCAAGATTTACTACGAATAAGGCCTGCTTACCCTCAATCTCCCTGGGGTCAGCGCGTTCCTTCTTCATACCGGCGACGATCGTCCGTTCGTGGTCGCCAAAGCTGACCCTCAATTGGACCAGTTTGTCGGAGTTCGGAACATCCGTTACGGAGCGTATCGTGCCTACGCGAATGTCAATTTTTTCGAGCAGTTCCAATGGAATTGTTCGTTTCAGGGGAGCAGGAATCATAGGCTGGCCGAGAGTTTACTTCGCAATGAGAATACTCAAAGATAAGTCCCTTTGGAGGCACTGGCAAGCTCTTCGGCGCAAATACTACGCGCGTCACGATGATAAAAGGGAGAAAGCGTCCTGACAATTAAGGCACCGTCTTTGCCTGCCATTACGCTGCGGCGAAACTAGACAATGCCTTTCAGAAGGGCGGAGACGGTTATGTCCAGCCCTTTGCCCACTTTTTGCAGCGTGCTGATGGCCACGTCCACCTCGCCGCGCTCAATCTCGCCCATGTGGGAACGATGGATTTCACAGATATCGGCAAAGGTCTCCTGCGACCAGCCGCGCGCCGTTCGCAACTCGCGGATTTTTGCTCCAATTGCTATTTGTAGTTCGGCCATGAACAGCCGATTGTGGGAGAAGCCGCGATATCCGTCTACTGTAGATAACAAGCCTTGTTATGACAGGTAGAACAGGCAATTGGCAACTGGGGGGCCAGAGCATGAGGGACAACCCCTGCTAAGCGCCTCAAACTGTTCAGGGGATAGCTGTTTTAAGGGGCTAGTCAAGGGAATCCGTCTCACAATTTCACGATACTATCGTTTTCTTCTACATGCGTTTACTTATTTCGTCATCGTTGCGGTAAAGCACACCATAGGCCAAGGCTTTTTCCCTGGCCTGCTGGTAAAGGCGGAGCAACTCGGGCATCCCCTTTTGCCACAGGCCGACCACGGGACGAACAGGCAGCACCATCAGCCTGTCGAGACTCAGCAGCAGGCTCAAGCAATCCAATTTGGGAAGCTGCCAACGGGCTGGACTGCGAAACTCTCTAAAAGCGCTGCGGGCCTCAGCCATTATCCGAGCGTGTGTTTCAAATTCTGTCTTGTATTCGGCGTCTTCGGCGAGCAGTTTCTTAGACTCGGCCCGAATCCGGGCCGCGCAGCACTTAAGTTCCTGAGCCACGGGCTGGTTTTCCGGCTGCTCCGCTTCACGCTCCAATGCTGTGGCCTCCTTCTCCATGCCGGCGGCCGTTTCTAAACGCCGCTGGCTGTCCCGGGCCTGGTCTTTGCGCCACCGGCCGCAAACCCGCCGGTCGTTGGCATTCGACAACTCCAGGAGCGCGAGATTGTAGTCCATGCGCCCCAGGTATTCCCGGTCGAGGACGATCCGGGCGCGCAGATTGCGCCGGCGCCGGCCCTCCGCAAAGCGTCCAGACCCGCACCAGCCCGAGCCATAATTGTGGTCGAACTCTCCGGCTTCCAGGGCGCGGTCCCTCTCGAAGTCTTCCCAGTTCAGCGGCTGCAAAAACATGTAAACGTCTTCCGGGTATTGTTCCGTCAACCGGGCCAGCCTTTTGAACAATCGTCTACCAAGCAGCGCGGTAATGCCGCCCGCCAGCAGCCATGCGGCCTCTGTCATCTGTTGGTCCTTTCAGACAGCACAGGATTCAGGGCCGCGCCATTCGAGCCAGCCGGACCGGCCGGGCTTCGACATCATGATGTGTGCTTGCCATGTGACGCACCATTGTGTACCATACTCCCGAGGTCAATGTCGAGCCTGATTTTTGGACGGAAGACAACCAGGTAGAAAATTGATGGCAGGACCCAAAGAAAGAAAGCAGCCTGGGCCGGAACAGAAGTGCGCCATCTGCGAGTCCCGGCGGCAGCCGGGCCAGGTGGAGATCTATCAGTTCCGGGATGAGGTCGATACCTATATCTTCCAGCTTGACGCGGCAAGGGCAATAGCTGACGCCGGCAGGCGCGCGGTTCCTCTTGCTCCCAAGTCGCTGCTCCGCCTATTAGGCATGAATGCCTTCGATGAGGGTCACCTGGGACACGTTGACCCGGAAAAACCGGGGACTGCCACAAGGCGATTTGGCGGGCTGGTCCTTCTGGATGGCATCCACCGGGCTGTCCGCTGCTTTGCCGAAGGGCGGCGTTTTTTTGTCCGCGAGCTGAGCTATGAGGAATCCCTGGCTTGCCTGGTGCAGCAGCAGGTTTCCGTAAGGGACGCGGCGGCCATCACCCGCAAGCTGCGCCAGGCCCTGGAATACTTTCCCGCTGAAGCTCCCTTGGATGCCCCGATTGAATGCAGCGCGGAAATACTGGAGGAGGTGGCGCGGCTGCTCACGCAGCAGGAGGCTGCGAAATTCAATCTGCGGGCCGTGCCCGTTCCACAATAGCCGCTGGAAGGTTTGTTACAGAGTTTTCGCCAGGCTCTGGTAGCAGTCCTCGCCATAAGCCTGGCTCAGATATTCCGCCGCTATCCTGATCGACTGATAGGCAAACAGCAGGTCGAAAGACGCATCGATGCGCCGCACTCGCGAGAGCCGGGGAACAGGCCCGGTGGGAAACAGCTTCAGCTTAACGAACTTGACGTGCAGATCGAACTGGACGGAGCGAGCCCCAAAGTGGAAGTGCCTGCACGCCTTGACCAGGCCCAGGCTGCACGACTTGATGCCGTCTTCCTGGGCATAACGCCGCCGGCGATAGCCATACGCGCCCCACTCCTGAAGGACATTTGCGTTGTGGCGCATCCGGTGCGAATACTCCAGCAGCAGGCGCAGGCGCTTAAGCTGGACCTTGCGCAATTCCCGCGGCTCCAGTTCGTGCCACATGATCTCTTCCGTCAGGGCATCCACCAGATCCATCAACTCGCCTAAGTCGACAGGCGCCAAAAAGGACGCCACGTCATGCTCGGTCCGGTTGGGGAAGCGGTAAAATTTTCGAAATGCGAAACGCAAAAACAGGATTGTGAGGAGCGCCGCTATAAATCCGTTGATCATTTCCGTCTTTCCCAGTACCTTTCAAAGATTTTGGTGTACTGCCGGATCTGTTCCAGCAATTGTTCAGGCGTGATCGCGTGGGTCCATTTTGGCTTAGGTTCCGGCGGCCTCAAAAATGTCTCCAGCCACAAGGTCACAGCCAATATGTATGCCACAGATGGCGCATAGCCGAACAAGTGGTTAAATTTTGTTCCAAATTCGGAACGCGCCCAGTTTCCACCAAATGCTCCGATGGAAATGGCGGCAAAACCGAGGACGATGCCAACGGGATAATTGCGCCAGCGGATGCTGTGGAATGCCACCAGAGCGAAGAACAGGAGAAAGAGTGCGGCCTGTACCAGATTGACTGCGGTCCCCAATGAAAGGATCAGGCTGATAACGCGATTCGCCTGCACCGGTGGACTCCCCAGGCGGTAGACCACCGTGAGGATGAAGATGGCGGCCACAACGCCGGGAAAGAACAGCCAAAACCACCATCTCTCGAAAAATGCCAAGAACACCCAGCGGAATACCTCGTGTAGGGCCAGGAGTGCAAGCAAGGCGTAAAGGGCCTCCGTCGTCCAGACAACTTTAAAAAACGTCCGATAGTTGCCGCTGACGGAGACTCTGATGACCGCAATCAATATGGAAGAAATGACATAGACAAGAAAGAACGGGAATTCCCGATAGAGTTTCCGCCAGACAAGTGTGCTGGCCAGGGCGGCTGCCAGAACTGCTCCGGTAACATTCAGGAAGATGGCAGCTTTCTCCATAAGATGCGAGTGGCCAGCTTAAACCAGCCACTCGCCATCGGACAAATTCCAAAACTAGGTGGTTGGGCAAGGGTCAGGCCAGCAAATTGGCAGCGGAGTGCCGTCTTTAGGTGCGGCTGTTGATCCGCAAGCCGTAAGCAAAAGCACCGCCAGAATGGTTCCGATAATAGTTTTTTTCATGGTTCTTATCTCCTCGTGTGAAATGAATGGGTTGTAGGAACTGTGCTCACTGCGAAGCATAGCCCTTCCAAAGCGTTCCAAAAACACAAAATTAGCAATTTCTAATTCTAGGAGAGACAAGGGACTGGTTCCCAGTGTTTGGGCTCGTTGACTGCGGGACATAGCGCTGTGTTAGACTGCCTTTCGGATTGACACACCGATATGTAAGTACTTTTCGAAGCAATCTGGAGATTTAACGATGAAGCCTTTAAAACCCTGGGAACGGCGCAAGAGCAAGACGCGGAAGAAGAAGCCCAGGAAGCCCGGCCCCTCGGATGTGTCAAAGCGCTATACGCTTCCGCTGGCTGTAGTCCAGGAAATCAAGAAGGCGGCAGCCGAGTACCGGACGCAAGGGCGAGTCTTGCAAATCGCCGCTGAGCTGCTGGTCCGCATGGAGTCGCTCCCCCCAGCCGACCCCGAGCCCGGGGAAAATACCCGCATGACCTACCGGATCCCGCAACGCACGGCCAACATCATTGATGAGCTGGCCAAATCGAACTACAACAATGACCGGTCA
>DATMMY010000483.1:0-3272 GCA_035569515.1 Candidatus Solibacter sp.
AACCTGTTCAAAATGTGCTGAGTTGGAATGTAGGAATTAAAATGTAGCGGCTTGTAGCGGGTTGTAGCGGCAAAATCGGTAGCTTTTTCCGGAGCTGATTTACCCGCGTAAGTGACTATATACAAATAACTTCTCGAAAAAATGAGAGGGAAATGTAGCGGCGTAGCGGGTGTAGCGGCAATCTTTGCAAGCCTGCATTTTTGAGTAGTGGATCATTTTGCGTGAAGACTTATGTCAGGGCAGCCTGTCCTAGCTAGTCAGGGCTCTTGTTGACGGCTGTCCCCTTTTGGTTCAAATGATCGGGGAGCGTAACGAAAGTCGCCAAAGGCGACGACTTATAATAGCCCGCCGTTTCAACGGCGGGAACGGCAGCGAAGACAAACAAAGTCCCAGCAGGGGACGGCTGAATCTTTACCAGCAATAGGACATTATTAGTACAGTCTTCAATAGCCCATGCGCTCGGGACTTGAAAGCTGTGGAATTCAAAATGCCCCACTACCCATTTTTGGGAATATGCCTTCCTGCGGTTACGCCATTTCTTAAAATGCCATAAGGAAGACCAAAAGAATATTCGTCGGAAAACGAGGATTCTCGGGATTCGCGACTTACGGCACGGCTGAAAAGCCGTGCCCAAATCAGCAGGTGAATTCGATTTTTCAGCAGCCTGTCAGGCCCCTGGTTTCTGGCCTTTGGGCCAATCCACCCAGGAGAGCGCCTCAACAATGAAGTCTGCGTGGGACATGCCCGGACAGGCGCCCCATAACTGGCGCGGCTCATTGCCATAGCGCACGTTGCCGATGTGACTGTCTTTATCCTTGTCCAGTTCCGGATCGGGATCGGTAAAACCCAATATGCGGCGCAGCATCTCCATGTCGTCCGCGGCGCCGGTGAGAAATGACCATCCCGGCCCCACTTTGTGCATTGCCGCATAGTCCTTCAGCACTTCCGGAGTGTCGTGTTTTGGATCGAGGCTGAAGGAGTAAAAGAAAACGTTCCGGCCCATACGGTCACCCAGGAGCTTTTGGACCTTGACCAGGTTTTGGGTGACCCGGGGACAAAGCCGTTCGCAAGAGGCATACATGAAATTAATCAGCATGACCTTGTCTTTGACCAAATCGTCATACAGGTGGACTTTCCTGTTCTCCTGCGTAGTCAAAACAACATTCGGGAAATAGCGCCGCCGGATCATCTCGCGAGGATCGATTTGCTTCCAATGCTGTTCGGGAGCGAGTTCCGAGGCGGAACCCTGCAGCTCTTTTCCCACGAGCCACCCTGCTGCCGGAGCGCCGGCCAGGAAGGCCAAAGATTTTCTTCTGGAGATGTTTGACATATCAGATTCCCTCTATTTCAACGTCGGGAAAGCACGGCTTCCGGACAAAGGGTCCGGAAGCCGCATTTCCAACTACGGATTGGGGTTTGTATCTCCGGTGACGCCAATGGACCAGAGCGCCATCATGGCATGGTCTTCGTGAACCACATTGTGACAGTGCAGTGGATAGCGTCCCAGGAAGTCCCGGAAACGGAAGAAGATCTGCACCGACTCATTATGGTGCAACTCCACCACGTCTTTACGGGAGCGCTCCACCGCCAGCGGTGGCGGCGCGCCATTGCGAGAAACAATCTGGTGCTCCTCGAAGTGGATGTGGATGGGATGCATCCATCCGCCGGAACTATTATTTAATGTCCACAGCTCGGTTGAACCTTGCTTCACGGTAAAGCGGTTCGTATTGCAGTCCGCGAACTGGCCGTTGATCTGCCACTGCCCGTTGCCTCTCTGGAAGTTAAACGTCCGGCGAACCACGTTGCTCAAATCAATGGTCGGCAGATCGTAGAACTTAGTGATAGTAGCGGGATCCTGGCTGTTGTCAGCCACAGCTGGCAGGACAACATCAAAACGCATGTAAGAGCTGCCCTGGCCGGCGGCCAAGACATTGCCGGTTGGACCGCGCCCATCCAGCTGCTCTAACCGGTTCTCCAGCAGGATGGATTGTCCCGGCTTGAACTTGGAGAAGTCGATGATTACATCTGCTCGTTCGGCCACGCCCAGTTCGACGCTGGTGACCTGAACCGGCTTCGGTAACAGATTACCGTCATTGGCAATTTGCCAAAACGGGAATGTGGCGCTCAGGTTATTTGGATCGGTCAGGAAGAACTGGACCCAGCGGGAGGGCCCGGTATTGGTCCAGCGCAAGCGATAACGGCGCGGCGCAACCTGGAAGAACGGCTGGATCTTGCCATTGACCAGGAACCTGTCGCCCAGAATACCGTCAGTATTGAACAGATCAAAAAACGCCAAACCGGTGTTGGGATCGAATACTTTATCTCCAAATAGCATGGGAACATCAAACTGTCCGCTGGGCAGATGGAACCCGGTGGTCTCATCGCCGGTATCAAACTGGTTGAACAGCAGGTACTGGCCCACCAGTCCTTTGTAGACATTTTGCGCGGTAAAGTCGACCCGGTGATCGTGATAGAAGAGAGTGCTTAACGATTCCCGGATATCGCCGCCCGTGGCCGCAAACTGGGGATCGCTGAAACCGGCAAGCTGGTTCGGATAGTGATGGTCATAGAACTGCCCGGAGTTGAAGAAGAAGCAGGGGAAGCCGTCGCTCTCCGATGGTGTATGTCCGTTGTGCAGATGCGTGCTGACGGTGTTGTTGCCAAACCCGCCATTATTGGCAGGCAGATTGTTGACGTTGCGCACCAGAATCGGCTCGCCGTATTTAGCGTGGTAAACCGGTCCCGGCACTTCGCCGTCAAATCCCCAGAAAGTCTGCGTGGGCAGATCCGGGGAGACAGTGGCTGAAATCTGGGACTGAGTGATCTGGTAGAACTTCTGCGGCGGAAATTTAGTGAAGGCCTGATGAGCGATGGTGCGCCCTTCGCCGGCTGCAGTGTTTGGCTGGATGGTGGGCGCTGGATTCAGTGATGCTATTGGCTGTTTTACAGTCAGGGTCCTTAACGGCTCAACAAATGCACGGGTAGGGGGACTTGCTGCTCCGCCGCCTCCGCCGCCATCAAATCCCCAAGCCCGGGAACTCAGGCCTTTTTTTGCTACAAGGTAGCCTGCGCTGGTAAGCAGGCCCATCTTGAAAAGATCACGCCGGGTCACCCCGGCCGCAATCATCTCAAGACGGTTTTTCCGGGCATTATCGATGTCCTTTTTATTCGGCATAGAACCTCTTCCTCAATTTTGAAGTAATAGGGGGAACTCTGGATGGAGAGTTCGCTTATGCCAGGCTCATCGTGAAAAGCTGTGCGTCTTAAACAAA
>DATMMY010000484.1:0-10724 GCA_035569515.1 Candidatus Solibacter sp.
CTGTATGCGTTTTACAAAGCTGCGAGGCAAAGTTCCACGCGCATGCACGAAACATTGACCCGCATGGAACAGAAGACCGATCCTATCCTGACGATGGCCCAGGCTATTCTGGAGGATGCACAGCCGAAGATCAGCGAGATCACAACCAATCTGGCCGAGGCCACTGCCATCGTCCGCACCAATGTCGCCCTGGTGGCGGACGGCACAACTGAAATTGTGGAGCGGGCGCGCCTGCAGGCCGTCCGACTCGATGAGCTCGTCACCTCCACTTTGGAAAAAGTAGAGCAGACCACCGACTTCCTGCAGTACAAAGTGGTAGCGCCGGTGCGCCGGGTCCATGCCATCGTCCAGGCCGTCGGCGCCGGCCTGAGTTTTTTCAAGCGCATGCGTTCCCAAAGAAGGCCAGCAGACCCGGGAGACGAAGAAGAAGAGATGTTTATTTAGGCCCGCCGGACGGCAACCACAATGCCGTCATTTCTATCTTCCAGATCCATTTGTTTCCCCAAACGCTTCCTAGGAAGATTGTTTTCCTTTGTGTCCTTTGGTTTTTTCCCTTCGTGTTACTTTGTGGTTGGTTTTGTTTGTGTGCCGTGTTTCAAGCGTTGTTTCCTCTGCGTTCTTTGCGACCTTTGCGGTAAGGGCTTTTCGGTTGCGGCTTCGGCGGTGCCGTTCTCCCTTACAATGCAGCTAGATGAAAAAGCGCATCTACATCGCCTATACGGGCGGGACGATTGGCATGAAGCAGTCCTCCCAGGGCTGGGTCCCTGCTCCGGGATACCTTCAGGAGCAGATGAGAAGCAATCCTGTCTTTCATGCCGACGGGATGCCGGAATTCGTCATCCATGAATTCAAGCCTTTGCTGGATTCCTCCAACATGACGCCGCAGGATTGGGTCAGGATTGCCGTCGACATCAAAGAGCACTATTACGATCATGACGGTTTTATTGTCTTGCATGGCACGGACACCATGGCATACAGCGCCTCCGCCCTGGCATTCATGTTTGAGGCGCTGGCCAAGCCGGTGATTTTTACGGGCTCCCAGGTGCCGCTGTGCGACCCGCGAAACGATGCGCAGGACAACCTCGTCGCATCCTTAATGATTGCCGCTGATTATCCTCTTCCGGAGATCTGCCTTTTCTTTGACAACATGTTATTTCGTGGCTGCCGGGCGGTAAAGGCCAACTGCAACGCCTTTGCCGCGTTTGCTTCGCCTAACTTCCCACCGCTCGCGACCATCGGCATCGACATCAAGGTCAACTGGAGCCTGATCAGGACCGCGCCCCAGCCGGCGAAGGAGTTGGTTGTGCACGAGCGAATGGACCCTTCAGTGGGAGTGTTGCGCCTGTTTCCCGGCATGACCGGGGAGACAATCCGCAATTTTCTGCGCCCTCCGTTGAGGGGAGTCGTGATTCAGGCGTTTGGGGAAGGCAACGGTCCCACGGACAATCGGGAAATCATGGCTGCTCTGGAAGACGCAAACGATCGGGGTGTAGTGATTGTGGCCACAACCCAATGCTGGATGGGAACAGTGGATCTGACCGCATACGCAACGGGACTGGCCAAAGTAGGAGCGGTCAGCGGCTATGACATGACTCCAGAGGCCGCACTGGCCAAGCTCTTCTATTTGTTTGGCAAAGGACATTCTCCGGCAAGCGTGAAGGACCTGATCACAGAAGACCTGCGCGGAGAGTTGACCAAGCCCACTGCCGACTCCCAGGGAAAACGTTATAGAAGTTCGTGAGCGCGTGATTTACCGCAAAGGACGCAAAGGTCGCAAAGGAACCAATTTCGTAGATTCCCCCTGCGATCTCTACTGACTTTTTCGGATTCCTCCGCGCCTCCGCGTCTCCGCGGTGAAACTGGTTCTCGCTGTCTCAGTGTCTCAGTGTCGGAGCCTGCCCTCGAGCATAGCGAAGGGTGGTAGGTTTGGGTTTGGGTTGCGGCGATGTGTCCTGACCTTTGCGCCCTTAGCGTCCTTTGCGGTGAAAATTCCCGGCCTACTGCCGGATACGCGGATTGACCAGAGAGTACAGCAGGTCAGTCACAAAATTCACCACTACATAGGTCAGGCCAATCGCGAGAATGCATCCTTGCACGAGATAGTAATCGCGTCTTCCGATGGCCTGAATGGTAAGCCGTCCAACGCCCGGCCAGGAAAAGATGGTTTCCGTAACAATGGCTCCAGCCAGTAGCGCGCCGAATTGGAGTCCAACCACGGTAAGCACGGGAACCAGCGCGTTCCGCAGCGCATGTTTGTACACCACCGCGTTTTCGGAGAGTCCCTTGGCCCGGGCGGTGCGGATATAGTCCTGGCTCAACTCTTCGAGCATGGCGGTGCGCACCATGCGGGTAAGAATTGCGGCCAGGGAGCCTCCCAGGGTGATGGCCGGCAATACCAGATGAGCGACGGTACCGGAGCCGGAAACCGGCACCAATCCCAGACGAATGGCGAAAAACAAAATCAGGATCGGACCTAAAGCAAAATTGGGAAAAGAGAGGCCCAGCAGGCTCACGAAACTCAGCACCCGATCATCCCAGCGATTTCTGCGGCGCGCGGATCGCACTCCGGCGGGAACGGAGATGAGTAGGGCCACCAGCATGGCGGCAATTGTCAACTGCAATGTCTGTGGATACCGTTGGGCAATAATACGGGCCACCGGCTGGTCGAAACCCATAGAGCGTCCCATATCGCCATGCAGTAGTCCTTTCCAGTAGTTCAAGTACTGGCGGCCAATGGGCACATCCAGGCCGTAAGCATGGCGGGCAGCTTCCACGTCTGTACTGGCCGCATTCTCACCCAGCATCTGCTGGATGGGATCGCCGGGAACCAGGTGGATGAGCAAGAAAACAACTGAGACCACCAGCCACAGCACCGGGACCGTATACAGCAAGCGGCTGGCTAGATAACGCAGCATCAGCTCACCGATTCCAACGCGGTGGCCGGGGCGATGTTCTCAATTTTTACGCGGGCGATGCGGCGGCCCTCCATCTGCACAACAGTGTAACGCCGGC
Source organism: Candidatus Solibacter sp. (assembly GCA_035569515.1). Taxonomy (GTDB): domain Bacteria; phylum Acidobacteriota; class Terriglobia; order Terriglobales; family Acidobacteriaceae; genus Angelobacter. The sequence goes on from DATMMY010000484.1 coordinate 3,013, forward strand.
CTTGAAATTCAAACGATTCTCCGCCCCGCGGGATCTTGCCCAGTCGCGCCATTACGAATCCAGCCAGCGTCTCAAAGCCTTCGTCCCGAGGCAGCAGGATTTCATATTGCACCTCCAGGTCGCGGATATTGGCGGCGCCATCCAGCACCACGGCTCCTGAGGCGAGTGGAATGATCGGCCGTTGGGCAACATCGAATTCATCTTCCAGTTCGCCCACAAGTTGCTCCAATACGTCTTCCACAGTTACCAGCCCCGACGTGGATCCGAACTCATCCACAACAATCGCCAGATGCCGCTTGCGCTGCTGAAACTCAACCAGCAGATCGGCGATAGGCTTGGCCTCCGGGACAAACAGGACGTCGCGCATAATGCGTCCGACCTTAAGCCCGGAAGGCACATTCGTAAGCGGAATTCCGGCGGCCAGCCGCATGTGCATGATCCGCGACAGATCTTTGGAATAAAGCAGGCCGATGATGTTCTCCTTGCCTTTGGCCGGATCATACACAGGCACGCGCGAATGCTGCTCTTCCACCACGCGCGCCATGGCCTCTTCCACCGGCATCTCGGCTGACAGCGAAAAGATGTTATGGCGGGGGACCATGATTTCGCGCACCGTAAGGTTGCCCAGCTCCAGGGCTTTGTGGATCATCTCTTCTTCTGCCTTAGGCAGCAGTCCCACCCGGCGACTGGCGGTAACAATCAATTTCAACTCTTCCGGAGAATGCACGCCCCCTTCACGCATGAGCCGCGAGCCGAATCCACGCAACACCACGTTGGCCGATTTATTCATCAGGACTAGAAACGGATGCGCCAGCGACATGAAAAACTCCATGGGCCCGGCCACTGCCAGCGCCACGCGCTCTGCCCGCTGCAAAGCCAGAGACTTGGGCACCAGCTCGCCCAGGAGAACGTGCATATAAGTAATGATGACGAACGCCAGGGTGAGCGCGATTCCATGCGCATAGAAGCGGGCGTAGGGCACGTTTTGCATCCAGGGTTGCAGAATGGCCGCCAAAGTTCCCTCGCCTGCCCAGCCCAGGCCCAGGCTGGCCAGAGTTACGCCGAACTGTACCGCCGGCAGAAATTCGTCGAGCCGATGCTGGATTCTCTGGACGATGCGCGCGCCGGTACGCCGCTGGTCGATCAGCTGCTGGATGCGCGTATCGCGAACGCTCACCATCGCGAACTCGGCGGCAACGAAAAAAGCGTTGGCCGCCACCAGCAGAACCAGCAGGATGATCCGGAGCAGCACAAGCGTAACCATGGTGCCAATATTACACCGGGGAGAGTAGGTGATTGGAAACTGCGCGGGGTGCCCCATCCTTCGCGTTTTTTTCTTCGAAGGGTGGGTTAAGGAGAAATTACAGACGTCCGCAACTCGTCCCGAAGGCCAATTCGAATTGCATTGGGCCGCCCATTGCTTCCCTTTTCTCCACGACGGGGTCTAAACACATAATTCCGATTGAACCCGCCGATTTGGGGAACTTATTTCGCCCGTTAGCGTATGTAGTAGCGAGAGGTAAACAGGGGGATGTTGTGGCAAACGGCAAAAAAAAGAGCAGGCGGCTCCTCTATATTTTCGGATCTGTAACCGCGGTCCTTCTGATTGTGGTGCTGGCGTTGGCCGCCTCTCGTGGCGGCACAAAAATTGACCCCGAAAAACTGGCAAAAGTTGAGCGCGGTGACCTGGCCAAGAGTGTGGTTGCCACGGGAAAGATCGAGCCAATCACTAAAGTCGAGGTCAAATCCAAGGCCAGCGGCATCGTAAAGAAGCTGCTTGTGGATTATGGCGAGCCCGTCAAGAAGGGCCAGGTGCTGGCCGAGCTGGATAAAGAAGAGATACAAGCGCGCGTCAATCAGCAGCGCGCCTCCCTGGAAGCGGCCCAAGCCAACGCCCGTGCCGCGGAAGCCGATCTGCAGCACGCAAAAGTTGACGCCGCCGGACCTGATGTCCCCATGCTCAAACGGGCTTACGATCGTGCCCAGCAGATGATCAAGGCGGGAGTGATATCCACCTCTCAGCTGGATGATGCCCAAAAGAATTATGAAATGGCGGCGAACAAACAGGACTTGGGCAAAGCCAATGAGATTGTGGCCCGGGCCAAGGTCAGGCAGGCCCAGGCCCAGGTATCACAGTCCCGGGCATTGCTGGAGCAGACGGATGAGGAGTATCGCAATTCCACCATCATCTCCCCCATTGATGGTCTGGTGCTGTCGCGGAATGTGGAAGTAGGCGACGCAGTAAGCTCCATCCTGATTGTGGGATCTTCCGCCACTTTGATCATGACATTGGGCGATACCCGCGAAGTCTACGTGAAAGGGAAAGTCGACGAGAGCGACATTTCCAAGGTGTATCTGGGACAACCCGCACGGATCAAAGTGGAGTCCTATAAGGACCGCAACTTTTCCGGCAAGATCACGAAAATCTCCCCGATGGGAGCGGAAAAAGACAACGTAACCACCTTTGAAGTGCGCGTTTCCATTGACAATTCCAAAGGCGAGCTCAAAGCCATGATGACCGCTAACGCGGAGATCCTTCTGGAAGAACACAAGAATGTGCTGATGGTTCCCGAAGGTGCGCTCATCTATGACAAGGAGCGCAAGGCCTCCCTGGAAATTCCCGATCCTAATGCCCGCAACGGCAGGAAGAAGCTGGCCGTAAACGTGGGAATCTCCAACGGCTCAAAGACGGAATTGCTCTCCGGATTGCAAGAGGGCAACCAGGTAATTCTGCAGTAGTCAATCAACTTTTGGAGTGCTTTCAAAATGAAAAACATGAAATCGCTGCATTTCTTGTTCGTACTGTTGGTACTGGGCGCGCTGCAGGCATACGCCGAAACCGGCGGCTTTGAGCGCACACTGCAAGTCTCAGGGCCGGTAGACATGGAGATCACCTCCGGCTCCGGCCGCGTGACCGTCCATTCCGGGCCAGCTGGTTCCGTACACGTGAAGGCGACCATCCGCGCTCAGAGTTCCTGGTTCGGCGCAAGCGCGTCCGACCGGATCCACAAGATCGAGCAGAACCCGCCGATCGAGCAACAGGGCAACACCATTCGCATCGGCAAGATCCAGGACCATGATCTCCTGCGGAACATCTCCATTGACTATGATGTTTCCGTGCCTCCGCAAACTAAACTTGTCTCTCAAACCGGCTCCGGTGACCAGAACGTCAGCGGACTTCAGCTGCCGGTTACGGTTAACACAGGATCGGGTGAAGTTACGGTTGATAACCTGGGCGCTGATGCTCGGCTGCGCTCTGGCTCCGGCGACTTGAAAATTAACTCCGTCAAGGGCGGATTGAACGCTCAAACCGGCAGCGGCGGCATTCGCGCCAAAGGTGTGGGCGGTGAAATCTTCGCCGAGACCGGAAGTGGTGAAATAGAAGTGGAGCAGGTCGGCTCCGGAAATGTGCACGCGGGAACCGGCTCTGGTGACGTAAAAGTGTACGGCATAAAAGGCGGGTTGCAGGTCAAAACGGGCAGTGGAAATATTCGGGCTGAAGGCGAACCCAAGGGAGATTGGCAGGTGGGCGCGGGCTCCGGAACCATCCGGCTGAAGGTCCCGGCAGCCGCAGCCTTCAATTTAGATGCGCGCACATCGTCCGGTAGGCTGAGCACCAGTCATACTCTCACCGCCCAGGGAACCAGCTCTCATAAGCATCTGCAAGGCAAAGTCGGTGGGGGCGGCGCGTTGATCGATGTACACACCGGCTCCGGGGACATAGAAATCAACTGACAACCGGCCTCTCTCACGCCAGGCGGCGGTGTTTGCCCCCTTCCGCCGCCTGGTCCTTTCTAAAAAGAAATCTCTAATTTTGCAAAGGCTCCGCCGGGAACCAGAGGATAGGTACCAGAGTTTGGTACAACCGTTACATTAGCTTTGCCAACAGCCTCGATTGGGCCTAAAATATCGCCTGCTAAACCTCACAATCTGTTAGCCAAGTCCCTTCAAAATGGGAAAGAAGACGCACACTAAATGAAGAGCCGTTGTAGAACTGTCAGGGTCCTCATATTGATGGCCCTGTTGCTTATGACAGGAACATACGCCACGGCTGTGCCCGTCAATCCTATGAGACAGTATGTGCGCGATTCCTGGGGAACGGCTGATGGGCTGCCTCAAAATTCAATCCTCACGATTGTTCAGACCAAAGACGGCTACATGTGGTTCGGCACCGCCGAAGGCCTGGTGCGGTTCAACGGAGCGGAGTTCACAACTTTCAGTTCCGCTACTGCTCCAGGATTAAGACATAACATAATCATGGCGTTATTGGAGGACAAGACCGACGGAAGTCTCTTGGTAGGCACCTACGGTGGCGGGTTGGCGCGCTACAGGTCAGGACAATTCTCGAGTTATGCAGTCGAGCCGGGCTCGCCCCAAAATTCTGTGAATGCTCTGGCTCAGGACAATCTTGGGAATGTTTGGATTGGCAGCCAACAAGGTTTGGCCCTGTTTCAGGGTGGAAAGCTTGTTCATTACAACGGGCCGAAGGATCTCGCCGGACCGGTCACGGCACTGGCAACCGCTCCCGATGGCTCCATCTGGGCAGCAACCAATTCCGATATCTTCCGGTTAAATCGGGAAACCGGCGCCAAAGTCCAATTCAAGGAGCCCGTCCGTTCGCCCTCAGCGCTGTATTTTGATCGCTCCGGAGTTCTCTGGATTGGGACCGTCGCTGACGGACTCTACAGCTTCGCCGATACAACGCTGACTCACTACAAAAACGGTAGAGGGCCTGAAACTATTATCAACACTATCTATCAAGACGGAGAGGGGGACCTCTGGGTTGGCCTTCTAAAAGGCGGGGCCTGCCGGCTTCGCTCGCAAAAATTCGAGTGCTTCACGGAAGCTGACGGCCTCACCGACAACTTCGTCAACTCTCTTTATGAGGACCGTGAAGGCAGCCTCTGGATTGGAACGGTTACCGGCGGCCTGAATCGTCTCAAGAAAAGAAAATTCATCACTTACGACCGCAGCCAGGGTCTGCCCAACGATTTTGTCCAGGCGCTCTATCAAACTCGCGACGGAAGCATCTGGACAGGCACGCTCAACGGAATAGCCCGGCTGAAGGATGGTGTCATAACTTCATACAAAATCGGAAACAGCGATACCAGCAATGCCGCTACTGCCTTCGCTGAGGACTCCGCAGGGACGCTGTGGATTGGCACCAACGGCGGATTGAAAGAGTTTCGAGACGGCCGGGTCGTCAGGACCTACGGCACCAGCGAGGGGCTCCCCAATGACAGAATTTCAGGCCTTTACGCGGACCGGAACGGCAATCTCTGGATCAGCAACGGCAGCCAGACCAATCCGTATCTGGCGCGGTTCAAGAATGGTAAATTTACTTTTTTCACGGAAAAAAATGGGCTGGCGTCCAGCCACATACACAGCATCACGGAAGATCATCAAGGTAATCTCTGGTTTTCCACCTCGAAAGGCCTGGTGGAGCTCGCCAACGGCGTTTTCATCAATTATCCACTTGAAAAAGACGATAGCGGCAAGCCCGGCAGCGCATTTTGCGTGTACGAGGACGCAAATCATGACTTGTGGATCGCGAGCTTTGGCTCTGGTCTTGGCCGATTGCGCGCCGGACACCTTACAACCTTCAGGGCAAAAGATGGTCTTCTCAACGACGGGATTTGGAGCATCCTGGAAGACAATAGCGGTTATCTCTGGATCACCTCCAACCAGGGTTTGTCGCGGGTGCGCAAAAGTGACTTGAACGACTTTGCCGACCATAAAAGGGCCACCATCCCCAGCGTCACCTACGGTACCAAAGATGGCCTGATGAATTCCGAATTCAATGGAAGCATGCAGTCCATGGGATGGAAAACTGTCGACGGAAAATTGCTCTTCGCTTCCACGAAAGGCGTGGTTGAGGTCGATCCCGAACATTTTCAGGCCGATGCTGCGCCTCCGCACATGGTAATTGAAAAGGTGCTTGCTGACGACGGGCCGGTCCGTGCAGGTTCGCGCTTGCCGGTCAGGACAGGCAAGATTCAGTTCAATTTTGCCGCCCTCACTTTTCTTGGCCAGCAAAACGTGCATTACAAATATATGCTGGAAGGCTTTGACAAAGGCTGGATTGATGCAGGTACGCCTCGCGTGGCTCCCTATACGAATGTCCCCCCGGGGTCCTACACCTTCAGAGTCAAGGGCTCCAATAATGATGGAGTTTGGAACGAAGCGGATTCTTTTGCATTCACTCTGGAGCCCCGTTTTTCTCAGACTCTTTTGTTTAAGCTGCTGTGCGCGTTGGGCCTGATTTTGGTCGGGGTGGCGCTGAATTTACTGCGCATTTTCGCGATGCAAGCGACCGAGCGTCGCTTGGTGTCGCTTGTGGACGAGCGCACGCGAGAATTACGGGAGGCCAAAGAAGCCGCCGAATCCGCAACCCGTGCCAAGGGTGAGTTCCTGGCCAATATGAGTCACGAGATAAGGACCCCCCTCAATGGCGTCCTGGGCATGCTGGAGGTGGCCGGCCAAACTGGATTGACCCCGGAGCAGACTGAGATCTTAGGGGTAGCCGGATATTCGGCCAAACTCCTGCTGGGCGTGCTGAATGACATCCTGGATTTTTCCAAAATCGAAGCCGGCAAACTTGAGCTGTCTTCCGAAGAATTTCGCCCGGCCCAGGTCGTCGATGAAGTTGAGCAGATGTTCCTGGTGCGCGCTCGTGAAAAGAACGTGGCGCTTTCATGCCGCATTGCCTCGGAGATTCCGGCGTGGGTCCTGGGCGATCCCGCAAGACTCAAGCAAGTGCTGGTCAACCTTGTCGGCAATGCGCTCAAGTTCACGGAGAAGGGTAAAATCACGATCTCGGTTGATTTGCAAAACGGTGATTTGCAAAACAGCTCCGGTAATGAAATAGCGCTCAGGATCTGCGTCGCCGATACTGGGATTGGCATTCCTCCGGAGCAGCAACAAACTATATTCACCGCGTTTCACCAAGCCGACACCTCCTCTACCCGCCGGTTCGGCGGTACCGGACTGGGACTGGCAATCTCCTCCCACCTCGTTTCTCTCATGGGGGGGCAGATTTGGGTTGAGAGCACACCCGGCGCAGGATCCAGGTTCTATTTCACCATCCTCCTGAAGGCTGCGGCTGAGACCGGCTCTTCCGCGGAAAGCGCCGCCGGCGGGGCTTTGCATGCTCAGCTTTCTCCTCTGCGGATATTGCTGGCCGAAGACAATGTAATCAATCAGAAACTTGCAGTGCGGCTCCTGGAAAGCCACGGTCATAGAGTAGTTGTGGCCCAAAACGGCAAAGAAGCGCTCGCCTGCCTTGAACAATCATCGTTTGACCTTGTTCTTATGGACGTGCAGATGCCTGAGATGGATGGATACCGGGCGACCCTGGCCATTCGGCGCCGGGAACAGGACACCTTGCGCCATATTCCTGTAATTGCCATGACTGCTCATGCAATGAAGGGAGACCGCGAACGCTGTCTTGAGGCGGGAATGGACGGCTACGTCGCAAAACCAATCAATTCGGCCATCCTCTTCCAAACCATCCGGACGGTGTTACTCGAGTTGAATTCGTCATCTGCTACCTTCAATCAGGCTGGAGATTGATTCTGAGAAACCAACCGAGCTTTCATCCCCCTGCGCACGATTTTCCAGACGTGACTCGGAATCTGTTTTAGCCCTAACTAAATTCTGAAGACAGTCGAGTGGTAAGGCAAAGGGGGGATTTGTTCTCTGCCTTAGAAGAT
>DATMMY010000485.1:0-13181 GCA_035569515.1 Candidatus Solibacter sp.
GCCCTGAAAAGCCCAGAGGAAACTTACAAACACCTGACCGACGAGCTACGCGCCAAGGTTGTGGGAATGTGGGAAGGCCTGCGCGAGAAGAAACCAGCAGAAGCGGCAGCGGCAGGAGATTGAACAGGAAGTACTTATATAGCCCGGTCTTTATCCCCCTTGGGCTTTTCGCGACGCCATAGCCTTGTGGTCTAATGAGCTTGGGCCGTTGATCAGTTCGTTTCACAATAGCAGGCAGGAATCTATGGGATGGCTATCGTCAGTTTTGCGCATGTTGGCGCCTATCGCGGTGGAGCACGGCGGACAGGTCTTACGCGATTCGCTCAAAGCCCGTGCGGCCCAGGCCCAAGCCCCGTTGCCACCCGCTGGCCCTGATCCCGTGCAACTGATTGCTGCCGACGTTGACCAGCTCAAAGGCTACGCGCTCCAATTGAAGTCTGACATTGACACGCTCAACAATGCCGTGGCCGCACGCGAAGAACGTTTGCGCCGCTGGCTGCTGGCCCTGCTGGTTTGGAACATCGTAATAACCCTCAGTCTGGTTCTGCTCGCGGTGTTTGTTCTACGACGCTGAGAACAACTTTCTGATTCAAACCTCGGCCCCCCACAAAAGTGAAGGGCCGGAAACAGGTTTGGCTAAAGGGCTAATGACTAAGGGCTGACAACTAACAACCTAACGGCTATTCGCAACCTGAGACCCTGCAAGAGCAAAGTGCGCTCTCCTGTTCTGCTGCCAGCAGGCTTCGGTTTCTGAGGTGGTGCAGAATGGCTTCTCCTTGCCATAGCTGATGACCTTGATGCGGTCTGCGCTGACGCCCTGTTTTACCAAAGCCGCTTTGACCTGCTCAGCGCGGTTTTCGCCCAGACCCATGTTGTACTCGTCCGAACCTCTCTCATCGCAATGCCCCTGAATCAACACTGCGAGCTTGGGATGCTGCACCAGGAAATTAGCGTCGGCGTTTACGGATGGCTGGTCATCCGGACGAATGTCATATTGGTCATAGCCAAAGAAAACATCTTTCACGTTTTGGGCAAACAACTGCTCATCTGTAGGTCTCGTAGTCGTGGTGGTAGTTGTGGGGGAATTTACGGTGACGCGGGCATTGGCCTCAGCATTACCACCCTCACCCTTGGCCATGAGGTGGTAGGTAGTTGAATTCTGCGGAGTGATGGTGCGCGATCCGGAAGCGGATACCGTGCCAATACCATCAATGGTCACGGAGGTGGCATTCTGGGTGCTCCAGCTTAACTGCACCGGATGTCCACGATCAACATTCTCGGGGCTGGCGGTAAGGCTGGCAACCGGTGAAGGTGCGGATGGCTGAGTGTTAACTGGGTTGTTCTTGGCAACCGGCGTCTGGTGCCGGCAACCGGAAACCACTACAACAAAAACAGCAGCGATTAGAAAAACGCTGAACTTACGTGCATTCATAATTATCTCCTCAAAGGAACGTGTTGAAGGTCCGCGCAGGGCCCTTCGTTTGAAGTTTTGGGTTCGTTTAGCTGGGAGAAGAAAGGAAAGATCAGCAGCGCATGATTGGATTCTGCGCCAGCGAGTTCGGGTCATGAATGCGCGGTTCCTGCATCGAGACAGAACGGGCAGAGACCAATGCATTGGCGGGAATCAGGCCAACTAAAACGCGCAACGCGACCGTAAGGATCGTAAAGAGCAGAACCAGGAAAGCCCACTTGGCGCGGAATGTTGTGGTTGGGCCGTGCGTGGCTTGAAATGAGCCGTGGGCCAGTGGGAAGAAAAACATGGCCAGCACGCAGATGACGGCAACGATACTAAGGCACCGTCCTGCCGCCGACGTGAGCACAGTAAAAGTATGATCCAGAGCTGCTGGATTTTCAAGCAGGGTTTTGCCTAATTCCTGGAATTTAGATGTTATGTCGAAGTTTTAACCTGAATTATTCATGAACCGCGTTGCAAGAATTTGGAGAAATCATTGTTTTTAAGGACATGGTTTTTAAAGACATGGAGTGACTTGTTCTACGAACAGAATTGAACAGGTTGTTCGGTCAGGTCTTAGGCGGTCAGAGCGCTGTGGCTAATGCAGAACGCAAGGTCCCTCCGATCTACCCGCGCTAGGCGCGCGGGTAGACCTTCGGGATGACGAGTTCTTCCGCATAGCTTCATGAATAATCCAGGTTAATCCCTCCCAAAATCCACATGAATCCGCGCAATCCGCGGTAAAGGTTTTGGTTACGGGTCGGCTAACGATACAATCAAAGCCGTGACCCCTCCTATCCGCGTGCTCGTAACCGATATTGACGGCACCCTGCTTAATCCCAGCTTTCGTATCTCCGAGGGTGATCGCTCCGCATTGCACGCCGCCCACCAATCGGGGATCGAGATCATTCTGGCCACGGGAAGGCGCCACGACTATGCCATGCCGGTTGCCCAGGAGTTGGGCATTCCCGTCTGGATGATCAGCTCCAACGGCGCTCTGATCCGCTCCAGCGCCGGTGAAACTTTCTATGCCGACCGCCTTCCGGCGGCGACCGCTGGAAAGCTCATACGCTTCACGGACGAGTTTCGTGGCAACGCCGTGCTTACCTTTGACCGATCCGCGCAGGGCGCCCTGGTGCTGGAACGCACAGACGAACTGCACCACAGCATTGCGCGCTGGATACAGCACAACTCCGCTCATATCCGGTATGTAGTCCCGCTGGAGGATGCTCTTACGGAAGACCCGATCCAGGCCATGTACTGCGGCAGCGTTTCCCGCATGGAAATACTACAAAACCGGCTGAAGCAGGCTGACTTCCTGAACGAAATTACCGTTATGCGGACCCAATACGACGCCCGTGACCTCTGTATTCTTGACATTCTTAACCGCGATTGCTCAAAAGGCCACGCCCTACGGCGATGGGCCGACCACCATGGAATCCCGAGGGAGCAGATCATGGCCATCGGCGACAACTATAATGACCTGGAAATGCTTGAATTTGCCGGGCTTCCCGTGATTATGGGAAACGCATCAGAAGAATTGAAACAAAACGGCTGGCGGGTGACTGCCAGCAATGCTGAAAATGGAGTGGCCGCCGCCCTGGAGCAGATATTAGGGGCTGGTTTTCGGCCCCAAATTCAGGTCTAATAGATGGGAATCAGGACGCACCTTTAATAGGATGAATCTTTAATTAGGATGAATCTTTCGAAGCCATTAGGAATTGCGTTGCTGCTGTTGGCGGCCCAACTCTCTGCCATGGGGTCAGAGCTTGCCGTCCTGCGTAACGGCTTTTCCATTCGACACGAGCGGCGAGAGCAGATCGGCAGCATTACGCGCCTCTACACCGGCGATGGGCACGGCTACGTAGATATTCCAACGCAGTCCATCGCGTCGTTTGAGCCCGACGAGTCGCCCGTTGAATCGAATGTCACGCCCACTCCCACACCCACTTCTAAGCTCCAGGCTGCGGTCTCCAATACAGGCTCGGCAGATCAGACGCGACAAGTGGTTGTCACCGCTACCTCGCAGTCCGCTTCTCGGAATGCCGTTTCTCCGACCGTCGTTTCTCGGGTAATCAAGGTCGACATGGAGCAGCTTATTCGCGAGGCCAGCGGGCGTCATCAGCTCGATCCCGACTTTGTGACCAGCGTAATCAAAGCGGAAAGTAATTTTCAGCCCCGGGCCGTATCACCTAAGGGCGCTCAAGGCCTGATGCAACTCATGCCAGGGACAGCGGCCCTGCTGGGCGTAAGCGATCCGTTTGATCCCAAAGCCAATGTCGAAGCCGGTACTACCTACCTGAGACAATTGCTGGGTCTCTATGACAACGACCCGATCAAAGCTTTGGCCGCCTACAATGCCGGCGCACATAGGGTAGAGCAATACCACGGAGTGCCGCCTTACCGGGAAACCAAGGCTTACGTGGCCCGCATTGTTCGCGATTTCAATGCCAAGAAGAAAGCACAAACAAAGGCGACCCGGACCAGGAACAAGAACGCAGGCAGAGAGAGATCACAACAGGCCCGTGCAACCACTTCACCAACCGCGCCCCCGGCAGAATAAGTACTGACCAGTCTTTTCCAGGAAACACAAATTTGTAGAGCTGCGAGCTTTCACATCCTTCAATGAGCAAGAAAAAACTCCTTATAACAGCCTTAGTACTAGTGGCTCTGATCGGGCTGGTACTGCGCCAGGTGCGCGATTGGCATAAGTTCGACTGGCACACTTTCGCGGCACAAACCGAAGGCATTCATCTTTTCTTTGTGTTGCTGGGCGTGGCCATGATCTATGGCGATTACGTTCTCCGAGCGTGGCGATGGAAGATCCTGCTGCGTCCGGTCTGGAAGACTTCGGTTTCCCGTTTGCTCGCCCCGACCATGATCGGCTTTACGGGGCTGGCGCTGCTGGGCAGGCCGGGAGAATTCATCCGCCCTTATCTGATTGCCCGAAAAGAAAAGCTCAGCATGTCGTCACAGATGGCGGTTTGGACCGTGGAAAGAATCTTCGACACTGGCGCATTTGGATTGATCATGGCCCTGAATATCCTGATCTCGGCGCCCACCCTCAAGCAACTCCCCGGCTTTCAAGACCCCGCCCACCCAAAGACATTCAGCAGATTCGAAATGGTGGGATTTGCTTTGCTGATAGGCGTAGCCTTTGCCGCGTGGATAGCTTTTAGGGCCCGCAAAAATCCGGCACGCGCCGCACGCTTCGCTGAACGCGTGCTCGGCATTATCTCGGCAAAGCTTGGAAAGTCGGCGTTTCATCGTGTCCACGCCTTCGGAGAGGGGCTCAATACAATACAGGACGTAAAATCTTTTCTCCAGCTTGGCGGTCTTTCATTGCTCATCTGGCTGGTCATTGGACTCACCTATCTTTCGGTAACCCACGCGTATGGCGATTTAGCAACCCAGATGACGCTCTCCCGTGTGCTTTTGCTCACCGCGGCAAGCGTCGCCGGGGGCGTGCTCCAGCTCCCGGTAGTGGGCGGCGGCTCGCAGGCTGCAACCATAGGAATCCTGTTTGGCATATTCGGCCTGAGCAGAGAGCTGGCCACCAGTTGCGGCATCATGCTCTGGCTGGTGACCTTCATGTCGGTGATTCCCGCAGGACTGTTGCTTGCCCATCGGGAACACGTCTCGCTCACGCGCCTGGAAGAGGAGAGTATTAAGGAAGAGGAGAAGCTGGAATCGGAAGAATCGGGTGATCGGATCGTCGGGTGATCGGGTGATCGGAAAGCTCTTGGCGGGCAAAAGCCACCACATCTTGAATCTGCTGGCGGTTCAGGCCTTGATACCATTCCAAAATATCATCGATGGTTGCGCCCTGCTCCAGGTTTTCAAAAATCGTGGCAATGGGAAATCTGGTTCCACGAAAAACCCAAGCGCCACTCATTTTCTCGGGATCGCTTTCTACTCCAGGGCATTGTGACCAGTCGAGGGACATAAAAATCCTCCCTTTCCTTATTGTAATCCTTACGACGGAGCACGATTGAAAAGCTTGGCAGATCACCCGATGAACCGATCACCCGATTCTTTTTTGATTTGTTACAATCACTAGTACCACTATTCTTCGACGATAGTCCTTGTCTACACGATGAAATGTCCATTTTGCGGGTTCGAAAATGACAAAGTAGTGGACTCGCGTGAGAGCAAAGAGGGCGAATCTATTCGCCGCCGCCGCGAGTGTCTGAAGTGCGAAAAGCGCTTCACCACCTACGAACGGATCGACGAAATTCCGTACATGGTGGTGAAAAAAGACGGCCGACGGGAGAAGTTCGAGCGCCAAAAAGTACTGGCGGGCGTGTTGCGAGCCTGTGAAAAGCGCCCGATCTCCATGGGAAAGATGGAGCAGATCGTCAACGAGGTGGAGCAGTACGTAGTTGATTCGCCGGAACGCGAGCGCACCGCCAGCGAGATCGGCGAACTGATCATGGACCGACTCAAGCTGATCGATAAAGTCGCGTACATCCGTTTTGCTTCCGTGTACCGGGACTTTAAGGACGTTGACGAGTTCCGCTCTGAACTGGAGCGCCTGCAAATCAGCAAAGACGACAAACAGAAACTGGGAAAGGCAAAGTCCGGCACTAAGTGATTTAAATCTATGGCGCACAAGGTCACATTGATTCCTGGAGACGGCATTGGCCCCGAGGTCACGGGTGCAGCCGTTAGAATCATCGAAAGTACCGGAGTAAAAATTGACTGGGAAACCATCAACGCCGGTTCGGAAGCCTTTGAGAAATATCGCGAATACATTCCTAAAGAACTGATCCAATCCATCGAACGCACGGGAGTAGGCCTCAAAGGCCCCGTAGCCACTCCCATTGGCGGGGGCTTTGCCAGCATCAACGTAACCTTACGGAAGAAATTCGAGCTGTACGCCAACTACCGCCCTATCAAGAACCTGCCTTCCCTGCCCACTCGCTATCCCAGTGTGGACCTGGTGATCGTTCGCGAAAACACAGAGGGCGAGTACTCGGGCATTGAGCATGAAGTTGTGCCGGGCGTTGTGGAATCACTGAAGATCGTTACGGAGAAGGCCTCGACTCGTATCGCCAAGTTTGCTTTTGAGTTCGCGCGCCGGGAAAAGCGCAAACGCGTCCATGCCATCCACAAAGCCAACATCATGAAGATGAGTGATGGCCTCTTCCTGCGCTGTTGCCGCAATATCGCCAAGGATTATCCGGAGATCACCTACGGCGAGCACCTGGTCGACAACACGTGTATGCAACTGGTGATGAACCCATATCAGTATGACGTGATGGTGATGGAAAACCTCTACGGCGACATCCTCTCGGACCTCTGTTCCGCCTTTGTGGGCGGACTGGGCCTGGTGCCCGGCGCCAACCTGGGCGAGCATTGCGCCATCTTCGAGGCCGTCCACGGGTCAGCGCCGGACATCGCGGGAAAGGGACTGGCAAATCCAACAGCAGTCCTGCAGTCGGGCGTCCTGATGCTGCGCCATTTGAATGAAATCGAAGCAGCAGAGAGAATCCAGGCTGCCATGGAAAAAACCTACAAGGAAAAAGCGCATATAACTCGGGATGTTGGTGGTACGGCCAGTACCAGTGAATTTGCCGATGCCGTCATCGCGAACATGGAAAGCGTTGCCGTGGCTGTTGGAGATTGAACCTGGATGGGTAAAGGCGAAAACCGATTTAGCCACGAATTCACGCGAATGAACGCGAATAGGAATCCTGTAGCGAGAGTTCTCTGGTTCACGCAAGCATCCCGGCTGGTTGGGGCTGGTACTTGTCTCGCCTGCGCTGGGTCTACACTGAAAATTAAAACGCTATAGCCTTGGTGTCAGGGTCCTCAGGCCGATTTTGCTAAAAACTATAAATTCATGAAATCGAAAAAATGACTTTGAAGAAATCGATCTATTTATTATTCGCTCTCACGTTTCTATGTATCGGCTGCAGCAAATCTGAAAAATCTCAGCCGGAAACCAGCAATAACGCGCCACGCCCGGCTGCCTCAGCGCCCGCCCCGGTGGATAAGAGCACCGCTGGATCCATCGCGGGAGTCGTCGTTTTTAAAGGCTCGCCCACGAAATTTCCGACGATCGACATGACCCAGGATCCAACCTGCCCGACTGATCCGCAGACTCCAGATGTCATGTTGATCAACAAGGGCAAACTGGCGAATGTATTTGTCTACGTGAAAGACGGGCTAGGCTCCATGGCGTTTCCTCCGCCCACGCAACCGGCAGTGCTCGACCAGAAAGGTTGCCGCTATGCACCGCACGTGCTGGGGATGATGGTTGGCCAGCCTCTGAAGGTTTTGAACAGCGACCTTACGGAGCACAACGTCCACCCCATGCCCAGGAACAATGAGACTTGGAATGAGTCCCAGATGCCACGTGGCAACCCCATCACAAAAACCTTTCAGCATTCGGAAACAATGATGCCGGTGCAGTGCAACCAGCATCCCTGGATGAAGGCTTACCTGAGCGTGCTGCCGCATCCGTATTTTGCCGTGAGCGCACAAGATGGAAGCTTCCAGATCATGGACCTGCCACCGGGGGAATACACCCTGGCCGCCGTCCACGAAAAGTTCGGTGAACAGACAATGAAGGTTAAAGTGGGCGCCAAAGAGACCGCTAAAGCCAACTTCTCATTTGCCGCTCAATAGCTCGGAAGAACGGACTTAGGACATCTCCAGGGTTGATGTATACCGAATTGTGTCAGGGCACAGCTTGTCCTTGAGGTGAGCCCAGCGAGCAGAAGGTAGTTCACTCGTGCCGAAGCTCTCCGAAAAAATTTCGGGCTTTACATCTGCGGGAAAAGTTTTTTGCGACAGGAGAACGGCACCTCAGCGGCTAAAGCCGGATGTATTTTCAACAGCTTACGGCACGGCTTATAGCCCTTCGGAGATTGGTGCGTTTAAGACAGTTCGGTTCTCGCGTACCTTAAGTGCAGCGGAGCAGTTTCCTTCCAGGACAGGCTCTTCGCTGCCGCTCAGGATGACACTGATTTTCTTAGTGCATCCGTTATCCTCGCCCTCTGAGTTCTCTCGCTGCGCTATAGACGATCTTTCGATCCCTGATCACCCGATGAATAGCCTGCACTGAGGTGCACCGAAGTGATCACCCCTGATTCCACAGTGGTAAAATAGCTATTTGGCATGACGGAGTAGTTCTGAATTCTTCCGCTTATAATGCAGCCCATCATCGTTTTACTGTTTTGGTAGCATGCCTGGCTTTTTTCCTGATCATTGCCGGGGGACTTGTCACCAGCAACAACGCCGGTCTGGCCGTTCCCGATTGGCCGACAAGCTTTGGCTCTTTGTTCAAGATTCCCCGAATGGTCGGCGGAGTGAAGTTTGAACATGGTCACCGGATGCTGGCGGAATTCATAGGCCTGCTGACCATTATTGCCGCAATCTGGACCTGGCGCGTGGATAAACGGGGCTGGATGCGTACTTTGACCTTGGGGGCAGTTGCCGGTGTGGTGTTGCAGGGAGTTCTGGGAGGTCTGACCGTCCTCAACTTTCTGCCACCTGCTATCTCCACGGCTCATGCCATGCTCGGCCAAACCATGTTCTGCGTGCTGGCTGCAATCGCGGTCCTCACCAGCCGGAGCTGGATGGTAGAACCCACCGAGAAGATCACCAAGAAAGATGCGCGTCCGCTGGTACGGCACTCCTGGATGCTGCTGGGATTTCTCTACCTGCAGCTCATGCTGGGGGCGGCTTTCCGCCATGTATGGACCAAATGGGGGCCCATGGGCGCAAGCCGCTGGCCAGAGCAGAAGATTATTCACGCGTTTTTGTATCCACATATCCTCAATGCGCTGTTTGTGGCTGGCCTGATCTTGTATGTAGGCCTGCGCGTTCTCACGAAACATCCCGGTATCTCTCAATTGAAGCAGCCGGGACTGCTGTTGATCCTGTTGCTGATCGCACAGTTGCTGCTGGGCTTTGCCGCCTTTGTGACCCGGGTAGTGCTGGGCGCGAATACGGTGCAGCCGACAGCGGCGCTGGTAGGAACCACGGTGGCCCACATGGGCGTGGGAGCATTGATCCTGGCGAGCACGCTGATTCTTACCATTCAAGCCTATCGCCACCGGGGCGAGCCGGCTCAAGTACTGCCCTTTGACCGCAGACGAGAGGTGGCTACCGTATGAGCAGCACTTCTCACGGGATCGCAGAGCCTGCTTCCACAGTTTCGCCCCTTCTGTTGAAAAAACATTCCTTGTTCAGCGACTGCGCGCAACTGTTCAAGCTCCGCGTTACTTCGCTCGTGATGATGACTGCCTGGGCCGGATACTACATGGGCGCTGCCAAATCAGGCGTATCGTCATTTTCATGGACACTGTTTCAGGCCATGGTAGGCATTGGCCTGACCTCGGCCGGGGCTGCGGCGTTGAACGAAGTCTTCGAACACCGTCTTGATGCCCTGATGGCGCGCACCAGGAACCGTCCCATACCTGCCAAGCGCCTGGCTCTGTCAACGGGAATGGCGGCAGGCATTCTGACCACGCTTAGTGGAGCGGTCTATCTGGCGCTGACCACCAATTTACTTACAGGAGTTCTGGCCTTTCTGACCGCTGCTTGTTACCTGGGCTTGTATACTCCCTTGAAGCAGCGCTCACCCATTTCAACCTTCGTAGGAGCCTTCCCAGGCGCGATGCCTCCATTGCTGGGCTGGACCGCGATTCGCGGCACACTGGAAATCGAATCGCTGGTATTATTCCTGATCGTCTTTGTTTGGCAATTCCCTCATTTCCAGGCGATTGCCTGGCTGTATCGCGAAGACTATGAGGCGGCCGGGGTCAAGATGCTTCCGGTTGTGGATAAAGAGGGGAAAAGCGTGATCCGGCAGATGCTGGCCTACTCGTCGGTGCTGATTCCGGTGAGCCTGCTGCCCAACGGCCTGCACATGTCCGGCAAGATATATCTTGGTGGGGCGCTGGCACTTGGATTAGGCTTCCTCTGGTTTAATTTCAGGCTGGCACTGGTCAAGTTGCCCCCCACGGCCCCTGCCTCTAAGAAGTTTGCCCGTCAGCTCTTACAGGCGTCGGTGATTTACCTGCCATTGCTATTTGCTCTGATGATGATTAACGTAATGCGGTCCTGAATATAGTCCGGTCCTGAATATGGCTACGACACTGCAAAACACGGTTCCCAAAGATGCCGGCCCCCAATACGCTCCAGTGATTCAGATTGAGGGTCTGCGGCACAGCTATGGGAGCCGCACCGCTTTAAACGGCGTTTCCTTCGATGTGCGTCCGGGCGAGATTTTTGCCCTGCTCGGCCCCAACGGGAGCGGAAAGACAACTCTCTTCAGGATACTTTCCACTCTGATGCTGCCCGTCGGCGGACGGTCGCTGATTGGAGGCTTCGATCCTGCCCGGCAGCCGGATGAAGTGCGCCGCCGGATCGGAGTCGTCTTCCAGGCCCAAAACGTTGACATCAAACTGACCGCCGCTGAAAATCTGTGGCACCAGGGCCATCTTTACGGGCTCCATGGAGCCATGTTGCGGGAGCGCATCAACGAGATGCTGCAGCGGGTGGGACTGGCGGATCGAGCCAAAGAAAAAGTCGAGACCTTTTCGGGTGGCATGAAGCGCAGAGTTGAGTTGGCCAAAGGATTGATGCACCGGCCCAGCGTCTTACTGCTGGACGAGCCCACTACAGGGCTCGATCCTGGCGCGCGGCGGGATTTGTGGCAATACCTGCAGGATCTGCGCAATCAGGAGCGGGTCTCAATCATCGTGACCACCCACCTTATGGAGGAAGCGGAACGTTGTGACCGGCTGGCGATTCTCAACAGCGGCGAGATCGTTGCCATGGGCTCCCCGTCCGAACTCCGCAGCGAGATCGGCGGCGACGTGATCATTTTGGAAACCGCTCAACCGGAATCACTGGCCCTGCGGATCGAGCAAAAGCTCAGGATCACCGCCAGCGTGCTGGATAACACGGTCCGCATTGAGCGCAAGGACGGGCATCGATTTGTGACCGAGTTGGTCGAATCGTTCCCCGGCGACATTGAATCCATCTCCATCAGCAAGCCTACCCTGGAGGATGTATTCATCCGCCGCACCGGGCACCGTTTTTGGACAGAGGAACAGCAAGAGGAGCAGAAATAATGGCGCAAGCAGCAGTCACCCCGGCCAACATGGTTTTACCGAGAGTAAACCCGCTCCTGCCGGCCTTTACTTTGTGGTGGCGGGAGGTTGTGCGCTTCTATCGTCAACCGGCGCGCGTGGTCGGCGTGATCGTTTCGCCTCTTATCTTCTGGGTCGTGCTGGGAGCAGGCTTCGGATCATCGTTGAAAGCGGGTCCCGCGGGCCAGGAAAGTTTCCTCAAATATTTCTTTCCAGGCTCGCTCATGATGATAGTCCTGTTCACCTCCATCTTTACCATGATGTCGGTAATTCAGGACCGCAATGAGGGCTTCCTGCTCTCCGTGATGGTGGCCCCGGTGCATCGCTCCAGCATTGTGCTGGGCAAGGTGCTGGGCGGAACGACGCTCTCTGCCATCCAGGGTTTGCTCTTCCTGGTTTTTGCGCCTTTCATTGGCATCCGCGTTGGCATAGAGCAGTTTCTCCTGGTGGTCTTAATCACTTTCCTGGTGGCATTTTCGCTGACCGCGCTGGGCTTTGCGATTGCATGGAAGATGGAGTCGCCCCAGGGTTTTCACGCCATCATCAACCTGTTTCTGCTCCCGCTGTGGATGCTCTCCGGAGCTCTCTTTCCAATCAGCGGCGCTTCGAAGTGGATCGCATGGGTGATGCGAATCAACCCGCTAACGTACGGATTGGACGCTTTGCAACTCACCTTGTTCCCTGAAAAAATAGGCACCACCACCCTGCCGCTGTGGCCTTCCATCGCGGTGCTGGCGGGGTTCACCGTGCTGGTTTTTATGGCGGGCTTCGTAATTGCTAACCGCAGGAGCACGGTTCCGGCAGCCTAATGGCAGTAGATTACAACATTTTTCCAGGAATTAACGCTACGCTGAACGGGGCCAGCGCTATCCTGATCACCACCGGCAGGATTTTGATCCATCAGAAAAAGATCCGCCTGCACCGTGCGTGTATGATTGCGGCCGTAGCCACCTCCAGCCTGTTCCTTATCTCATACATCTACTATCACCTGCATGTACGCTCGGTCCATTTTCCCGGACAGGGTTGGGTCAGGACGCTGTATTTTGCCATCCTGATTTCTCATACCTTCCTGGCGGTGACCGTAGTGCCTCTGGTGATCATGTCCCTGACTTTGGGACTGCGCGGGAGATTTGACCGCCACCGCAGGATCTCCCGCTGGACTTTTCCGGTCTGGCTTTACGTTTCCGTGACCGGGGTGGTGGTCTACGTAATGCTGTACACAATCTACGGCGCGCACGTGTGATTTAGGCTTCCGAAAAACCGCGAGCGCTGCTATATATATTTACAGGTGTGGGTGAGTGTGCTGGGATGTACCCAGCAACGACCGGCGGCGGAAACCACCAGCGCTTGAGCGCTGGTGGAAAAAGGAAGAGTCTCTCATGGCAAAAAGCGTCAACAAAGTTATTCTCGTAGGAAATCTGGGCAAAGACCCGGAGGTCAAATACACGCCTAGCGGCACTGCCGTAGCCAAGTTCAGCCTCGCTACCAACGAGCGGTTCAAAGACAAAGCAGGGGAGTGGCAGGACAGGACTGAATGGCACAACATTGTGGCCTGGCAGCGGCTGGCGGAGATCGTTGGCGAGTACGTCAAGAAAGGATCCAAGGTCTACATTGAGGGG
>DATMMY010000486.1:0-12315 GCA_035569515.1 Candidatus Solibacter sp.
GGTGACGCTTTGGCCAAGGATGCGCAGGCGTTGAACCAGTCCCGCGCAGATGCCATGGTCATCCGCAAAGACCAGCCACGATTGCGGCGCTGAAAGCACTGTCTCCAGGCGAATGTTCTGAGGCAGCGAAGTCCGTTTCCAGGTGGATGCGTACAGCCAATTTTCCGGGCGCTCTTTGGCATTGAGTGAAGAAACGGGCGCGGAAGAAACGCCGGCTTCTTCTGCGTTAACCCAGTAGGATTTGCGCTCGAAAGGATAAGTGGGCAGCGGCACTCGACGGCGTTTTTCGCCCGTATAGCAGGCGTGCCAGTTGACGCTTGCTCCTTTACTCCAGAGCCGGCCCAGAGTGGCGAGCACCATACGCTCGTCGGGTTCACCTGCTTTCAGTGATGGCAGAGCGGCACATTCATGGAAATTGCGCCGCGCCAGATCGGTCAGCACCCTTCCCGGACCAACCTCAAGCAGGATGCGTCCCGGTTTGCGCATTACCTCTTCGAGACAATCCGCAAAACGTACCGTCTCCCGCAAATGTCGTGCCCAATAACCAGGATTTGTGGCTTGCTCATCTGTAATCCACGTGCCGGTAACATTGGAAAGATAAGGTATGCGCGGCGGATGTAACCTGAGCCTGGATGCCAGACGCGTGAGCGGTTCCGTTACCGGTTCCACCAACGGTGAATGGAAGGCATGACTTGCCTCAAGACGGATGGGATTCAGGGCCGCGAGTTCCGTCTGAAGCCTTTCAATTTCGCTTACAGGTCCAGCGAGGACGCAGAGTCCCGGAGTATTCACCGCCGCCAGCGAGACTCTATCGTTTATATAAGGATGGATTTCTGCTTCAGCAGCTGGTACGGCCAACATGGCTCCGGGCTCCAGCCGCTCAGTACCGCGAGCACGCTCGGCAACAAGGGTGAGAGCATCATCAAGCTCAAGCACTCCCGCAACCGTGGCTGCGACATACTCGCCCAGACTGTGGCCGATCATGGCGGCGGGTTTGATGCCCCAGGACATCCATAGCTGGGCCAGAGCGTACTCAACCACGAAGAGTGCAGGCTGCCAGAATAGTGGCCGGTGAATCTGCTCAGGAAGCGCGCCTTTTTTTGCAAAAAAGAGTTCACGCAAATCCGCTCCAAGCAGGGGAGCCAGCCGCCTGCAACAGTCATTCACCTGTTCGTGGAACCGGGGCTCATCGTGATACAGCTCCTGTCCAAGTTCGCTGTATAGCTTGCCCTGCCCTGGGAACAGAAACACCACAGAATGGCTGATATCGGAAGCAAGGTGTGCCGGCTTGTTGCCGGCATGGCCATTGGAAAGGGCCGCTAATGCATCCTCATTATTCGCGCAAATAAATGACTGACGAACAGGAAGCGCTTTGCGGCCAATATTCAGGGTAAAAGCAACATCAGCCAGTTTGACCTGAGGGTGCGCCAGCAGGAAATTCACCAGATCAGTTTTTTTCTGTTCGAGGGCCGCCTCGCTGTTTGCCGACAGCGTGAGGACTTGCCATTGCCGTGAAGGTCCTGAAGGCGGCGGCGCAGGAGCCTCCGCCAGCACGACATGGGCGTTAGTGCCGCCAATGCCGAAGGAACTCACACCCGCAAAGCGGTCTGCCCGCTCCCATGACCCTGTTTGAGTGTTTACATAAAACGGACTGTGCTCAAGATCAAGCTGCGGGTTGGCCTGCTCAAAATGCAGGCTGGGAACCAGAGTGCGGTTCTGAAGACAAAGCACGGTCTTAATAAGGCCGGCCACGCCGGCGGCGGAATCGAGATGACCGATATTAGTTTTGACTGAGCCCAGAGCGCACGTTTTCACGGCACTGTTGCCGAACACCTGTCGCAGGGCTTCGACTTCGATGGGATCACCTAAAGGTGTGCCGGTTCCGTGGGCCTCAACATAAGAGACCTGCTCCGGTTTCACGTCAGCGACGGCAAAAGCGCGCTCAATTACCTCACGCTGGCCTTCCACGCTGGGCGCGGTATAACCCACTTTGGATTTGCCGTCGTTATTGATTGCCGAACCTTTGATGACCGCATAGACGTGGTCTCCGCCCGCGAGCGCGTCATCCAGCCGCTTCAACACCACAATGCCGGCGCCACTTCCCGGAACAGTGCCGCGCGCAGAGGCATCAAAGGCGCGACAGCGCCCGTCCGGCGAGAGGATGCTGTTTTCCTGGTAGATGTATCCGGTTTGTGGTCCCAGCGAGACTCCACCAGCCAGAGCCATATCGCATTCGAAATTGAGCAGGCTCCGGCAGGCGAGGTGCACAGCAACCAGAGAGGTGGAACAAGCGGTATTTACGGGCACACTCGGGCCGCGCAGATCCAGCAGATAAGACAATCGCGGAGCAATGTGGTCTTTGCCGGTTCCAATGGTAAGCTGCATTCCACCGAGAGAGTTCACCAGATCCTTGTCGCCTTCAAGCAAGTTCCGATACAGGCTCTCACCAGTCCCGGCGAAAACCCCAAGGGACTCTCCCTGCGGGTTGTACCCGGCAGACTCCATGGCTTCCCACGCGCATTCCAGCATCAGTCGTTGTTGAGGATCGGTAGCGACAGCCTCCGCCGGACTAAGGCCAAAGAATTCCGCGTCAAACAGATCAATGTCCCTGAGTATGCCAGTGGCGTTTACAAAGTCAGGATTGTGGACCAGATCATGAGGCAGCCTGGCAAGCTCCTCTTCAGACAGAGATGCGATTGATTCAACTCCAGCTTTTAAGCTATTCCAGAAATCCTCCACAGAGCGGGCTCCCGGAAAGCGGCAGGCCACGCCGATTACGGCGATGTCAGAATATTGAAGGTGCGGCATCCCTGAGGTCTTATGCCTGGCGCGTTGAGAAGCAGCAGGTTGGCCGGCAAGGGACGGCTGACTCAATTCCAGGTAATTCGCCAGCGCAGCGATGGTGGGATATTCAAACAGCTTCACCATTGGCAGCGGAACATCAAAGAACTTTTGCAGCCTGGCGTGAACGCGAACCAACAGCAGGGAGTGCCCGCCAAGATCGAAAAAGTTGTCATTGATTCCAACTTTATCGATCCGCAAAACCTCTCGCCACACAACAGCGATGACGTGCTCCAACTCGGAATCGGGCGATACAAATGTCTGAGCTTTTGGGTCAAGCTCGTCTGCCGATGGCAGTGCTTTGCGATCAAGTTTGCCATTGGGCAGCAACGGGAGACTCTCCAGGACGATAAAGGCCGCCGGGACCATATAGCCGGGGAGCCGCTCAGTGAGACCCTTGCGAATGAAATTGATATCCAGCCCGCTTTTAGTCGCAGAAACCAGGTAGGCAACAAGTTGTTTGCCCAGTTGACGCACGTCACGCACGGTGACTACGGCCTGCGACACCTCTGGAAAAGACTTGAGGACTGCCTCAATCTCTCCTGTTTCAATGCGAAAACCGCGAATTTTTACTTGGCCGTCAGCGCGCCCGATGTAATCAAGAGTGCCATCGGCACGCCAGCGTGCAAGATCGCCAGTGCGGTACATCCGGGTCCCAGGCCCTTTGCTGTAAGGGTCGGCCACGAACCGTTCAGCCGTAAGTCCCGGCTGTTTCATGTAGCCTCGTGCCAGACTGGGTCCGGAAATATACAATTCACCCGCCACGTTGGCCGGAACAAGCCCAAGGTGCTCATCCAGCAAATACACTCGGGTGTTGGCCACGGGCGAACCGATGGGCGGTGTAGTGGAACCGGACAGCGGCGCGCTCATGGTAGCGCATACCGTGGTTTCCGTAGGACCATAAGCATTGATCATGTGCCGTCCGGAAGCCCAATGAGCTACGACGTCTCCGGGCAATGCCTCACCACCATTAATCAGACATTCAACTGGAATTTCACCGTGTTCTTCCAGCGTCGCAAGCGCTCCCAGTGGCAGCAACGCATGGGTGACTTTTTGCGTAACCAGAAGATCGTGTAAAGGAACGCCTCCACGTTCGTTGCGCACAAGGACCAGTGCGGCACCCGCGGTCAGCGCCATTACGATTTCCCACAGAGAAGCGTCAAAGTTCAAAGAGGCGAACTGAAGGATGCGAGAGGTCCCGTTGATCCGCGCCCGCTCCCGTTGCGTGCGCAGCAGGGAGGGAATGCCGGCATGGGTTACAACAACGCCCTTCGGAGTGCCGGTTGAACCTGAGGTATAGATTACATATGCCGGGTGCTGCGGCAACAGATTCCTGGCAGGATTGTGATCGGGGTGTTGCACCAACTCGTTCTTTAGATCAGCGGCGTCAACTGTGATCACCTTTGGCGTGCCGATCCGCGGCAGGCGAGCGCTTAAGAGCGACGTTGTAAGCACCGCTGCCGGAGCGGCGTTGCCGAGTATGTGAGCGATACGCGCCTTTGGATATTCAGGATCAAGAGGTAAGTAGGCTGCTCCCGCCTTGAGCGCAGCCATGATGCCCACGATCATCTCCGCCGAGCGATCCAGGGCAATTCCCACCAGCGATTCCGGGCCAATACCAAGGCCGATCAGATAATGCGCCAAACGATTTGAGCGCTCATTCAACTGCGCGTAGCTGATCGATTGCTCTCCCACAATAAGCGCAGGCGAATCAGGCGTGCGGGCTGCCTGGGCTTCAAACAGATCTGGTAGTGTAAAACTGGGAACGGCAGCTGCGCTGTTGTTGAACTCCTCCAGGAGTAGTTGCCGCTCTTGCGGAAGCAAAATATTGAATTGTTGCAACGGCACGTCTGGAGCAGCCACAGCATGGCTGAGCAACTGGAGCCATCGGTGAACCATGTTTTCGATGGTGGCGCGGTCAAACAGTTCGACGCTGAACTCCAGAAAGGCTTTGATTCCAAGCGGCTCGCCGGCGGCCCCCAGGCTTTCCATCAGGCTGAAGGTGAGGTCATATTTGGCCATCCGCTGAAGCAATGACTCAAGCTCAATGGAAGACCACGGCAGGCCAAGATTAGCTTCCGGCGCATTTTGCAGGACCAGCATGACCTGAAAGAGCGGGTGCCGCGCCATGGCACGCGACGGCTGGAGATCATCCACGAGGCGTTCGAAGGGCACATCCTGACGTGTGTATGCCTCCAGCGCAAATTTACGTACTCGTTTGACCAGTTCCGCTAGACTTGGATTGCCGGATACATCCGTTCGCAGGACGAGGCTGTTCACAAAAAATCCAACTATGTCATCCAGAGCGCTCTCGTTCCGTCCGGCAACAACCGTGCCGATGGGAATATCATTACCGGCGCCCAGCCGGGACAGCAGCGCTGCCAGTCCCGCATGCAGCACCATAAACAAACTTGCGCCCCAATGCCGCGCCACTCTTAATAAGCTGCTGTGCAGTGCCGGATTTATGTGAAACGAAAGAACCTCTCCACGATAACTGGGGGTGGAGGGGCGCGGGCGATCGGTTGGCAGATTCAGTTCTTCAGGCAGGCCCGCCAGCGCTTTGCGCCAAAACTCCATCTGTTGCGCAATCATGCTTGCGCTGTCGTTCTCGTCACCCAGCAACCGCCGCTGCCATAGCGTGTAATCGGCATATTGCACCGGTAATTTCTGAAAATGCGGCGCATGGCCGCGGCTGCGTGCCCGATATGCCTGCTCGAAATCCCTGGCCAGCGGCGCCATGGACCAGCCATCACCTGCAATGTGGTGCAACACCAAGAGCAGGACATGGCGCCGCGAGTCCAAATGGAAAAGCCATACCTTCAGCGGTATCTCACGTTCGAGGTGAATGCCGGTGGCAGTGGCGATTGCAAGCCGTTCGCTTAAGCGCGGTTCCTGTATGGTCTCGACATTGATCGCCGGGCGGGCCTCTTCAATGGAAAGAACGTGTTGATAAGGCACGCCATCCTGTTCAGGGAAAATTGTGCGCAAACTTTCGTGGCGTTCAATTACATCGCTGAAGGCCTGTTCCAGCGCTTCCGCATCCAGTTCGCCAGTTATTCTGAGAGCTTCAGGAATGTGATAGGTTGCGCCCGCGCCCTCCATTCGTTGAAGAAACCACAATCGTTGCTGACCGTAAGAGAGCGGAAGCCGTTCTGGTCTTGTCTGTGGCGCAAGCGCCGCGCGCGCCTGTTTGGCTTCGCTCAACCTCCTGGACAGTTGAGCAATCGTGGGCGTTTCGAAGAGCGCGCGGACCTCCAGTTCAATTCCCAACGACGAACGCACCTGGCTCACGAGACGAGCAGCCAGAAGCGAATGCCCGCCCAGGTCAAAGAAGTTGTCGTTGATGCCAACCCGCCCTACTGACAATACCTGGGCGAATACCGAGCACAAAATTTCTTCCTGTTGGGTACCTGGCGGACAGTAGGCTTCACTTTGCGGCCCGGGAGCAGGCAGCGCCCCGCGATCGAGCTTTCCATTGTTCGTAAGCGGCAAAGCATCCAGAGTCACGCAGGCAGCCGGGACCATGTAATCAGGCAGCAGTTCGCTCAAGCTGCGGCGCAAGGTTAGTCCATCGAGCGTCATCCCATGCGTGGGGACTACATAAGCGATGAGCTGTTTGCCATCAGGACCATCTTCATGCGCAATCACCGCCGCATTGGCCACACCGGCCTGTTTCTTTAGCGCTGCCTCAATTTCGCCGAGTTCAATACGGAAGCCCCGGATTTTTACCTGCTCGTCAGCCCGGCCCAGATACTCTAATTTTCCGTTCGCGCGCCAGCGCCCCAGGTCGCCGGTACGATACATCCGTGTGCCTGCCGCTCCGAATGGGTCTGCCACAAAACGTTCTGCGGTAAGACCAGGACGGTTCAGATATCCGCGCGCCACTCCTCCACCAGCCACGTACATTTCGCCAGCTACACCCACGGGCACGAGCTGGAGATGCGCATCCAGCACGTGGATTCTCAAGTCGGGGATATTGCCGCCGATAAGGCTGCCTGCGCCGTTGCGGACTATTTCTTCAGTCAATGCGATGTAGCTGACATGCACCGTCGTCTCGGTGATGCCATACATATTCACCAGCACGGGCGCATCCGGGTGCTGGCGATACCAATCGCGCAATCGCCGCAGGTCCAGCGCTTCGCCGCCGAAAATTATGCTGCGGAGTTGAAGGAGCCCGCTGGAATCCGGGTCTTCCTCTGCGGCCTGCATAAGCTGATAGAAAGCGGAAGGAGTCTGGTTCAGCACCGTAACGCGCTCTTCCACCAGCAATTTAAGAAATTCCGCAGGCGAGCGAATGACGGTTTTCGGCACAATCACCAGACGTCCGCCATGCAGGAATGGTCCCCAGATTTCCCACACGGAAAAATCAAACGCATACGAATGGAAAAGAGTCCAAACATCTTCAGGGCCGAAGTGAAACCAGTGCTCAGTCGCCGCGAACAGGCGCGTGACATTCGTGTGGGTCACCACCACGCCCTTGGGCGTACCGGTGGACCCTGATGTATAGATCACATAAGCAGGATGTTGAGAGAGAAGAGCTGAAGTGCGTTCGGAATCGCCGGGATTATGGCTTGGAAATTCACGAAGCTCCGCTTGAAACTCGTCCGCATCCAGGCTGACTGCCTTCAGTTCCCCGCCAAGTGGCAGATGCTTTCGTACCGCTTTACTTGTGAGTACTAGTGGCGGCATCGCATCGTTAAGCATGTGGCCCAGACGCGGCTGCGGGTACGCTGGATCCAGCGGCAAGTATCCGGCGCCAGATTTCAAAGCGGCCACAATTGCCACCAACATTTCTAGTGAGCGTTCCAGCGCGATACCGACCAGCAAACCGGGACCCGCTCCATGAGCGATTAAATAATGAGCCAAACGGTTTGCGTGTTCATTCAGCTCGGCATAACTCATCGCTTGCTGCCCGAACGTTAACGCCATGGCGTGAGGAGTGCGGGAAACCTGTTCTTCGAAGAGCGCAGTCAGCGTGGTTGGAGGGACCGGCGGCATCTGCGGGTTAAAGTCTTCCATCAGCATCTGCCGTTCCGATGAACTGAGAATTTCGTACTGGTACAGCGGTAAATCAGGATCTGTCGTGGCCTGTTTCAAGAGTTGCACCAGGCGGGAAGCCATACTTTCCGCTGTTGCACGATCGAACAGGTCCAGGCTGTACTCAAGATAGCCTTCAAGTCCCTGTGCGTCTCCTTTCGCGCTCAGGCGCTCCTCCAAAAGAAAGGTCAGGTCAAATTTGGCGACGGTTTCCGTCAATGGTTGTGGGCTGATAGTCAAGCCGGTGAGATCAAGTTTCGCTTCCGGTACATTCTGGAGTACCAGCATCACCTGCACTAGCGGATGCCGCCCCATAAAGCGGACGGGTTGCAATGCTTCAACCAGCCGTTCGAAGGGAACATCCTGGTTGCTGTAAGCTTCGAGAGCAAAATCACGCGCCCGGCTGATTACTTCAGAAAAGCTTGGCCCCCCGGAAACATCAGTGCGCAACACCAAAGTGTTGACGAAAAAACCAATCAGATTTTCCAGCGACGTTTCATTTCTTCCCGCTATTACCGTGCCGATGGAGATGTCTTCTCCTGCGCCAAGCCGCGAGAGCAATGCCGCCAATCCGGCCTGAAGCACCATGAACAAAGTCGCGCCGGAGTGGCGAGCCAGACGCAACAATCCGCGGTGCAATTCCTGGTCCACAAGTAAAGGCACCGTTGTGCCACGGTGAGTTGCAACCAATGGACGCGGACGATCTGCCGGAAGCGTCAACTCTTCCGGTAAGCCAGCCAGGGCCTTGCGCCAGAACTCCAGCTGATAAGCGAGAACACTTTCAGTTTGGTCTTCATTGCCCAGCAATTTGCGCTGCCACAGCGTGTAGTCGGCATACTGTACAGGCAATTCCGCGAATTGCGGAGAATGGCCCTGCTTTCGCGCCTGATAAGCCTGCTCCACGTCATGAGCCAGCGGCCTCATCGACCAGCCATCGCCAGCAATGTGGTGCAGCAGGAACAGCAAAACATGGGATTGCGGCCCGAGACGGAACAGCCACGTCCGCAAAGGTAATTCTCGTTGCAGCTCAATTCCCGTTCTTGTGGCTGCGGCCAGTTTTTGGTTCAGGTCCTCTTCATTGACCGTTTCCGTAATGAATTCTGGTCGTGCTTCTTCAACGGGGAGAATGCGTTGATATGGGGTTCCTTCATGCTCAGGAAAAATTGTGCGTAAACTCTCATGGCGGGCTACCACGTCGCCCAGCGCAAGTTCCAGCGCCCCCGTATCCAGATCCCCTTCCAGACGAAGAGCCATAGGTATCTTGTAGGTGTCATCCGGTCCCTGCATACAATGAAGGAACCACAATCTCTGCTGCGCGTAAGATAACGGTAGGCGCTCCGCCCTGGGCTGGCGCAGCAATGGCATACGCAATCTTCTGGCCTCATTCAGCCGCGCTGCCAGATCAACAACTGTAGGCGCTTCAAAAATTGTGCGGATCGGTACTTCCACGCCAAGCTGCGCACGCAACCTGCTGGCCAAACGGACAGCCAAAAGGGAGTGCCCACCTGCTTCAAAAAAATTATCGTGAATTCCAAAACGTTCCACGGACAGTACTTCCGCAAAAATCCCACACAGAATTTCTTCCTCCGGTGAACGCGCGGGTTGATAAAGCCCACTTTGAAGCTCAGGCGCAGGCAGTGCCTTGACATCAAGCTTGCCGTTAGGCGTGAGCGGCAAGCTTTCAAGCACGACGAAAGCTGCCGGAACCATGTAATCCGGCAGATGCTGGCCCAGACAGCGACGCAGTTCAGTGATGTCCAGCATCGCTCCCGTGGTGAGCGCAACATAGGCCACAAGGCGCTTCCCGAAATCATCATCTTCGCGGGCAACAACGGCCGCCTGGGCCACCGCAGGATGCGTGATCAGGGCTGCTTCAATTTCGCCTAATTCAACCCGGAAACCACGAATCTTTACCTGTTGGTCGGCGCGGCCCAGATACTCGAGTTGTCCGTCAGCGTGCCGGCGTGCCAGATCGCCGGTGCGATACATCCGAGTGCCTGCCGCCCCAAATGGATCGGCGACAAAGCGCTCCGAAGTCAGGCCCGGACGATTCAGATAACCTTGCGCCAATCCACAGCCTGCCACGTACATCTCTCCCACTACACCGATTGGGACGGGCTGAAGATGAGCATCCAGCACGTAAATTCGAAGGTCCGGAATGTTGCTGCCGATCAGGCTTCCGCGTCCGCTTCGAGCCATCTTGCTTTCTAATGCGAGATAAGTCACATGCACTGTAGTTTCGGTGATTCCGTACATGTTGACCAGCAGCGGAGAATTCTCCGGATGACGCTCGTACCATGGCTGCAAACGCGCCAACTCCAACGTCTCTCCGCCAAAGATCCCCAGCCGCAGACAAAGCCGTTCATGCAACTCAGGTTTTTCTTCCGCGGCTTGCATAAGCTGGTAGAAGGCCGACGGAGTCTGATTCAAAACCGTGACCCCCTCCTCGACGAGCAACTCGAGAAATTCTGAGGGCGAGCGGCGAATGTTGCTTGGAACAATGACGAGACGTCCACCGTGCAACAGCGGTCCCCAGAGTTCCCACACAGAAAAATCAAACGCATAGGAATGAAAAAGCGTCCACACATCCCGAGAATCGAAGTGAAACCATTGCTCAGTAGCCGCAAACAGGCGGGTGACATTCGCGTGGGTGACTAACACGCCTTTAGGGACTCCCGTTGAACCGGAGGTGTAAATCACATACGCAGGATGCTGCGGAAGAAGAGACGACGCCGGATTATATCTTGGTTGTTGCTGCAGCGCGGCTTGAAGTTCTGGTGAATCCAGGTCCGCCATTTTGACGTTCTCGCTGGTTGGTAGCCGGGCGTGTAGACCTTCGCTGGTGAGAACAACGATGGGGCAGGCATCGCTGAGCATGTGGGCAATGCGCGCCTGCGGGTATTTAGGATCAATCGGGAGATAGGCTGCTCCGGCCTTGAGCGTGGCGATAATTGTCACCACTACGTCCACCGAGTGCTCCAGCGCAATGCCAACAAGCATTCCCGGCTTTATTCCCAAACCCATGAGGTAATGCCCGACCTGGTTCGAGCGCTCATTTAACTGCTCGTAGGTTACAGAGCTCTCCTCGAAACTCAGCGCCACCGCTCTGGGCGTGCGCACCACCTGTGCTTCAAACAAAGCCGCAAGGGTTGTCGCAGCGATTGGTTGTGTTGCGGCGTTGAACCCTTCCAGCAACACATGCCGTTCGTCAACGTTTAGAATCTCCAACCGGTGTACTGGTTCGTCAGGCGTGGTTACCGCGGCTTTCAGCAAAAGCAGGAAACGCTTGACCATTCCTTCGATCGTTGAACGATCAAATAGGTCAACACTGTACTCTACCTGCCCGTCAATCCCACAGGGCTCTCCCCTGGTGTTGAATTTTTCGGCCAGATCAAAAAGCAAATCGAATTTGGAGCTTATCTGGGGCAGAGGCTCAGGTTGGACCACCAGTTTGGGCAGATGGAGCTCTGCGGGCGTGGTGTTTTGCACTACCAGCATCACCTGGAACAACGGGTGGCGCGCCTGAGAGCGCATGGGTTGCAAACTTTCCACCAGACGCTCAAATGGAAGATCTTGATGAGCATAAGCTTCTAAAGCAAACCTGCGCGTCCGATGGATCAACTCAGAGAAGGTCGGGCTGCCGGAAAGATCGCTGCGCATGACCAGTGTGTTCACAAAGAAGCCGACGAGATCTTCCAGCGATGGCTCACTGCGTCCCGCAACCGCAACGCCAATCGGAATATCCTCGCCGGCGCCCAAACGGGAGAGCAGCGCCGCAAGGCCAGCCTGAAGCACCATGAACAAACTGGCGCCGCGCTGCTCTGCCTGATGCTGCAGGCGGCGATGCAACTCAGCGTCTAAGTGAAGCGATACAACGCCGCCACGGCCACTGGATACCCGTGGACGAGGCCGATCTGCGGGCAACGTTAGTTCTTCCGGCGCTCCCTCCAATGCTCTGCGCCAGAACTCCATCTGACGCGCCGTGACTGACTCAGGCTCAGCTTCATCTCCCAGAAATTCCCGCTGCCAAGATGCGTAATCCCCGTACTGCACTGGTAATTTGACAAAATTTGCAACCTGGCCGCGAATCCTGGCGCTATAAGCCTGCTCCACATCACGAGCCAGCGGTCCCATGGACCAGCCGTCACCGGCGATGTGATGCAAAAGGAACAGCAGCACATGTGATTGCGAACTCAAGCGGAACAGAATCGTTCGCAGTGGTATCTCACGCTCCAGATCAAATCCTGTTTCCGCTGCCGTCGCGAGCCTTGCAGACAGCTCACATTCCTCTACTGGCTCAATCACCAGGTTGGGTCGCACCGCTTCAACCGGGAGAACGTGCTGGTACGGAACACCTTCATGCTCGAGGAAAATTGTCCTGAGAACTTCGTGACGCGCAACCAAATCACCCAGCGCCAATTCCAGCGATTTTTCATC
>DATMMY010000487.1:0-3313 GCA_035569515.1 Candidatus Solibacter sp.
GGAAAGAATCTGGAATCGCAATTGCCACAGAGATGGGTGGATTTAGCCGCGCAGATGAGTAGGGCTCCGTGGCAATGGGGACGGAATGAGAACGCATACCTCGCTGCTGCTAGCCCTCTTCCTTGGCATAAGCATCCTTCCAGACTGGGCGCAGGCGCAAACCTACCCTAATTCAAATCCTGCAACCAGCCCGCCTGCAGTCGACCCAGATCCTCCCTCTTGGCTGTATCCAATCGCCAAACTCGACGAGATTTTGCCCTATTGGCTTCACATTGGCGGCGAATATCGTGATCGTGTTGAGGGCCCAACAGGTATCGGCTTCACGGGTACAAGCGATGTTTACCTGCTGGATCGCTTCCGCTTGAAAGTAGCGATTCAGCCCAAGGAATGGCTGAAGTTTTATGGGGAAGTACAGGACTCTCGTATCTTTTTCAATCACCGCATCGCCAACGCTAACCCGTTCGAGGACAGTTGGACTCTCTGGCAATCCTACGTTCAGGTCGGTAGTTCCACATCAGGTTGGGTCGATGCCCTCGCAGGGCGCCAGGTCCTCCTCTTTGGTGACGAGCGCGTCATCGGTCCGTCCAACTGGCTCAACGTCGGCCGCACTTTTGATGTCGCGCGCGTCGACATTCATCATCCCGGGTACGAAGTGGCAGTCTTCGCCTCTTCGGTTGTGCCTGGCAGCAATACCTTTTTACACCGCGCGCTTCCCGGGAACAACTTCTACGGAATCTACTCAAGCTTCAAAAACATCGTTCCCCGCGCCACCTTTGAGCCGTATGTTCTCTGGCGTCTTGCACCGGGGAACTTCGGTCTTCCGGAAACGGTCGGCCGCGGCCACCTCAATGAAGTCACCATCGGCCTGCACTGGAAGGGCACTCTCCCCTCGGAGTATGACTACGACATCGAGTTTGATGGACAGAAGGGTTCTCTTGGCGTGTTTTCCATCGGCGCATGGGCTGGCTATGCCGGCGTGGGCAAGACGTTTCCCAACTTTGTCGCAGCGCCGCGGATCTATCTGGAGGGCAACTACGCCTCCGGAACAAAAAATCCGGCGGGCCGTGACTTTAATACCTTTGACTCGCTCTATCCTTCCAATCACGACAAGTTAGGCTTCGCCGATCAGGTGGGCCGCAAGAACCTTGTGCAGTTCCGGGTGGGCGTGGAAGAATACGCCACTAAGAAGTGGATAATCAAGCAAGCTTTTGAAGGCTTCTGGCTGGCCACCTCAAACGACAATTTCTATGCCAGCAGCGGAGCGATTTCGGTTCCCGCTCGCCCCGGCGCAAGTCGCCACATCGGCAACGAACTCGACCTTATCGCAGAATACCAGTTTGATAAAGGACTGAACTTTGGCTTTGGCTACGCCCGGCTCTTCGCCGGGCAATTTCTCAAAACCACTACACGGGGAAACGATTACAGCTACCCATTCGGTTACGTTGAATATAACTTTTCCAAGTCTGGCTTCCATTTCCCCATCACTCCGAACAAACCGAACTAATAACATGACCACCGTCCCTGAACATCGGTCGGATTTGAGAATGCGAGCTTCAATACCATGATGCCGCAAGCCATTACGTTCGCTAATTCGCCTATAGCCATCGTCTTTTTCGGTCTCGGCACCGGCAATTTCATCGTGGGTTGCTCCAATGTCTGAGCGGAATTTGGTTGATGTATTGCACGAGGGCGGTCACCGTGAATCTTCCCCTGGGCCACAAGCTCTGGATCTAGGTGGCCGTACTGGAAGGATACCGATGATAAGCCTAACAATCGATGGTGTGGTTCAAGAAGCGACTAGCGGCGAACGCTTGATCGATGTCATCAATCGAGCAGGGGTGCAGATTCCTCAGGTCTGCTATCACCCCCAGCTCGGCCCCATCCAGACTTGCGACACATGCATGGTAGAGATCAACGGGCAACTCGTGCGAGCGTGCGCGACCAGCGTGTCCGCGGGAATGAAGGTTTTGACAAAATCCGAGAAAGCCGGCGCTGCACAGCGCGAAGCGTTCGACCGCATTCTCACCAATCACGTTCTCTACTGCACCGTCTGCGACAACAACAACGGAAACTGTACCGTTCACAACACGGAAAGATTGCTGGGCATCGAGCATCAGCCGATTCCGTATCATTCCAAGCCTTACGAAGAGGATCATACCAACCCCTTTTACCGCTACGACCCGCAACAATGCATTCTCTGCGGCCGATGCGTCGAAGCCTGCCAGAACGTGCAGGTGAATGAAACCCTTTCCATCAAGTGGGAAGATCCTCATCCTCGCGTGCTCTGGGATGGCGGCTCAACAATCGGCGAATCGAGCTGTGTCTCCTGCGGCCACTGCATCACGGTGTGCCCGTGTAACGCGCTCATGGAAAAATCCATGCTCGGGCATGCGGGATTTCTCACGGCGCTCCCAAAGACCACGTTGAGCACCATGATTGATGTGGTTAAGGGCGTCGAGCCGGAGACGGGCTATGGAGCGATTCTGAAGCTCTCGGAAGCCGAATCCCACATGCGGGAGTTGCGCATTCGCCGCACAAAAACTGTCTGCACGTATTGCGGCGTGGGATGCAGCTTCGACGTTTGGACCAAAGATCGCCACATTCTCAAAGTAGAACCGCTTGAAGGGCCAACGAATGGCATCTCCACCTGCGTCAAAGGAAAATTTGGTTGGGATTATGTGAACAGTCCCGACCGGCTGACGAAACCCCTTATCCGCGAAGGCGGCAAATTCCGCGAAGCTTCGTGGGACGAGGCCCTCGATCTGGTCGCTCGCAAGTTTGCAGAGATCAAAGCAAAGAACGGTCCGGATTCGCTGGCGTTTGTCTCTTCCTCTAAATGCACCAATGAAGAAAGCTATCTCATGCAGAAGCTGGCGCGCGCCGTCATCGGCACCAACAACATGGATAACTGCTCGCGCTATTGCCAGGCGCCCGCGACGCAAGGTTTGTTTCGAACCGTTGGCTATGGCGGAGACTCTGGCTCCATCCGGGACATCGAGAACGCGGGCCTCGTGATCATTATTGGCAGCAACACGGCAGAGAGCCATCCTGTACTGGCCACTCGCGTAAAACGCGCCCACAAACTGCGCGGGCAAAAGCTCATCGTTTCGGATTTGCGCGAGCACGAAATGGCCAAGCGTGCCGACCTCTTCCTGCACCCCAAGCCTGGAACCGACATGGTTTGGCTCTCCGCGGTCAGCCGCTACCTGTTGGACAACGGTATGGCCGATACCAAGTTTCTCGATCAATGGGTGAACGGACTCGACGAATACAAGAAGAGCCTCGCGCCGTTCACGATGGAGTTTGCCGCGCG
>DATMMY010000488.1:0-3157 GCA_035569515.1 Candidatus Solibacter sp.
AACCATCTCCCAGAGCCATTCTCAATGCATTGGCACGGCTTTGAAATTCCGAATGCGATGGATGGCGCTCCCGGCATCAGCCAGGACGCCATTAAGCCAGGCGAGCGCTTTGTCTACGAATTCACTCTGCACCAGGAGGGAACATTCTTCTACCACTCCCACATGGCAATGCAGGAGATGATGGGCATGCTCGGAGCCTTCATTATGCATCCGGCGCAAGCCTATGAACCTCATGTGGACAAGG
Organism: Candidatus Solibacter sp.; assembly: GCA_035569515.1. GTDB lineage: Bacteria > Acidobacteriota > Terriglobia > Terriglobales > Acidobacteriaceae > Angelobacter. The sequence continues at coordinate 245 of DATMMY010000488.1, forward strand.
ATTTTGCGATCCTGCTGCAAGAGTATGCCGTGCTTCCCAATAACACAATTCCAAATTCGATGAATATGGAATTTAACTGGCTTACTTTTAACGGAAAGGCGGCGCCTGCCACAACCCCTCTGATCGTACGGCTCGGAGATCGTGTCCGCATTCGAATCGTCAACTTGGGAATGGACCACCACCCCATTCACCTGCACGGCCATACATTCGCAGTGACCGGCACTGAGGGGGGACGGCAGCCGCAGGTGACCTGGGGCCCCGGCAACACAGTGCTCGTAGGCGTTGCGCAAGCACGCGACATAGAGTTCGTCGCCAACAATCCGGGCGATTGGATGCTTCACTGCCACCTGCCTCACCACATGATGAACGCTATGTCATCCGTCGTTGGACGGATGACCCGCGGCACGGGAGGTATGCCCGCCGGCGCCGGCATGCAGGAAGGAATGGGAATATTGCGCGAGGGCCATGCGACGTCAGAGAACAAAGGCCCGAGTCTAGGCCGTGGAATGGGACTGGGAGCCAACATGGATGGGCCAAACACAAACGGGCCTTTATCGACTGACAAATTGCCGCAAACCATGCACGGCATGCAGCACGAGCAGCAAGGAACCGGGCAACACCAGGGCATGCAGATGGCGCCGGAGGTCAGTCCCAATGCCAACCTGGTGCCCGGGTTCCCGCAAGATGCCTACATGGAAGGGCCAATGATGGCTATGGACAAGATGGTAGACAAGCCCGAGAACTATGGATTGCGGCCTGGATGGAGCGGATTCATGCAAGGCATGATGACCTTCGTTCGCGTGCTGCCTCCTGACAAATATGACGAAGTGATGTCGAGAATTCAGCAAAAGCGGCCCGATCAACACCCTATGCCGGGCATGGAACATCACCAGGGCGCATGAAGCTGGGTTGCACGAAACCAGGGCGCATGAAGGAGAACGAAATGAAAAGGCTTTTACTGATCATAATTGTGAGCTGCATTACCTCTATGGGCGCAACAGCGCAGCAGCATGAAGCTGCCGCTATCTCGTCTTCCGCAATAAGTTCTTCCCAAACGCAACAGCCCTCGACTGATCAGCAGATACACCATCAAATGCCGGGAATGAACATGAGCGAGACTCAGCAGCCATCGAAGGGGCCGATGTTGCATCTTGAGGATCTGGAGAAAATAGGACTGGAAAACAATCCAACCCTGCGCCAGGCGGACGCACAGGTACGCAGCACTCAAGGACGCCAGCGGCAAGCCGGCCTGTATCCGAACCCGACAGTTGGATACCAGGGCGAGCAAATTCGGGGAGGTTCCTTTCGTGGCGGTGAGCAGGGCGCGTTTCTTCAGCAAGACATCGTGTTGGGAGGCAAGCTGGGTGCGGCGAGGAATGTTGTTGAACAGGAGCGAAAACAAGCGGAGACAGAACGCGAGGAGCAGCAGCTCCGCATCTTGAGCGGTATACGACTTGCTTACTATCAATCCCTGGCAGCGCAGGAGACCGTTGCGCTGCGATCAAGTTTGCTTAAACTCGCGCAAGACGCGGTGGAGACATCGAGACAGCTTTTCAACGTTGGCCAGGCCGACCAACCGGATGTGCTCCAGGCTGAAGTCGAGGCGGATCAGGCGGAACTTGCCCTTGAGGCTGCCCTGCAGAACCAACAGCGAATGTGGAAGTCGCTTGCTGCCGTAGCCGGAAAGCCGGATCTTCCGTTTTCGCAATTGGCTGGAAATCTGGAGGACATTCCGAACATCGATACTGACGAGTGGCTGCAAAAGCTTCTCACGGACAGTCCCGCAGTAAAGATTGCCCAGTTGGGAGTCGCACGGGCTGAGGCCCAGGTTTCTCGCGCCAGGCGAGAGCCGATTCCAGATCTGCAACTTCGCGGCGGGATCGAGCAGAACAGGGAGCTTATGGAAAGTTCCAATCGGCCGGTTGGCCTGCAAGGCTTCGCCGAGATCGGCATCCGAATTCCATTATTTAATCGCAACCAGGGCAACATCCAGGCCGCGAAAGCGGACGTCGAGCGGGCACAACTTGAAACGAAACGCGTTCAGTTGCTGCTGCGGCAGCGATTAGCGTCGACCGTCCAAAGTTACCTCACCGCAAAGCATTCGGTGGACCGCTACCGCAACCAGATGATTCCACGCGCCGACAAGGCCTACAAGCTATACCTCGAAAAGTACAACAGCATGACCGCGGCTTATCCCCAGGTTCTCATCGCGCAAAGGACGTTGTTTCAGCTCCGAACCGACTACGTAACGGCCCTCGAGACTCTGTGGATGAACAGCATCTCGCTGAAGGGTTTCATGCTGACCGATGGTCTCGAAGCACCGACTTCACCGGCTGAGATGGACCGGCCGATACGGGAGACAAACTTACCCATTGCCAGCAGCGGACCAGGAAAGTAAGGGGAAAGAGACCCCGTCGATCCCAGGTCTGGCGAGCGGAATTATTGAGCCTGCCCTCGAGTACTACATGGGCTTGGGGCCCACCTAAGAGAATGAAAGTCGGGGCACATAATGCGGAACCGTCGAAGAACCAATCCCCGGCGGAGCCTGTCCTGAGGTGCAGCCGAAGGAGGATGGATGAGAGTAGCCCAGTATAGCCTGTCCTGGAGCGAAGCGAAGGATCGAGACAGCGTGGCGCGTTTCTAGCGCACACGCTGTCTCGTAAGTGCTGGGTAAATGAAAGAACAAGCCCTCTTTCCTTACGCCGTATATAAGATTTCTCCCCATGGGAAAACTCCAACGAACGTCCGCTCTCGGGATGATTATGTGGCCCCGCGGTGACTTTGCTTTCGTTCCTGCGCTACCCAACATTTACCCCGTAATGTTGCGCCGGTAGATCAGCTCTGGCTACTCTATAAAAGACGCGATGAAAAGCGCCTGGGCGGAGTACCGTCCGCCAGCGTATAGACCTTGCT
>DATMMY010000489.1:0-7833 GCA_035569515.1 Candidatus Solibacter sp.
CTCCTGGGACAAGGTTCGGTACTGTGGGGGAACACTACAGACCGAAGTTGACCCGAGTGACTGGAACAACCATCTGAGCGTGTCTTCGGATCAGATCGTTCTTCAGCTCGGTGATGGAAGCAAGATCGAAATTCCAACCAAATCGATCACAGGATTGAGCTACGGCCAGCAGGCGCACGGGAGGATCAGTTCGATCACAAAGGTCAAAGTGCCGGCCTCAGAATCGGAGTCGGTGATATTTGGGCTGCGCCGAACCCGCCTGCATTTTATCGGCATTGAATACAGGCCGCCGGACGGAAAGACCTCGGGGCTGCTGTTGCAGGGCAACAAGGATAATTACCGCGCCATTATCAAGGCCCTTGAGAATGCCACAGGCTCTTCTGTGGCGGTGCTGGAAAAAGATCGTGAGTACCTGACGGAAACGCCAGCCGCCAAACCCCCAGCCACCAAACCAATAGACGAACCCAGGCCTCCGGCTGCCAAATCCGCTCCTGAGCCCAGGAAGACTCCAGAGCCAGCCACTGCCACGAGCGGCGGCAAGGGCAAGGCCGCTAAACCCGGAACCCTTGCGATCAGCTCCAGCCCTAAGATAGCCAGCCTGACGGTGGATGGCGTTGCCATGGGTAATACGCCTTCCTCGCTCAAGCTTAGCCCGGGACCGCACAGCTTGGCCGTGTCATTGGCGGGATATAAGGATTGGGTAACCTCCGTGGTCATCGAGGCTGGCGAAACTATTTCCGTGAAAGCTGAACTGGAAAAGCAATGAGAATTTGGTAATCGGGTAGTTTGGTAATTGAGTAATTTCAAAAGTACCGGACTATAGATTGCGGAAAAATCAGTACTTAGCTGGGGAAATGGTAGAGCACATCGTGCTTTGAAGGGATGGCTACGCCGTCTCGCGTTGCGGGCCTGAAATGCCAGTTCCGCACCGCCTCAAGCACCTTTTCTTCGACCCCGTAGCCGATGCTCTTGAGCAGCCTGGTTTCAATCACATTGCCCTGCGCGTCAATGGTGACCTCTACAACCACATCACCCTGAATACCGTAGGGAACCGACGACCGCAAATTCGGCGGATCGGGGAAAATGGTCGGTATGGCCGGTCTCACATCAGCGCCGGTTGCGGGGCCATCGGACGCCGAGCCGAAAGGCGAACCGGCGGTGGCTGCAATGGTTTCAGTCTCGTGGGGCTTCTCCACGGGATTGATCTTTCGTTCCCGCTGCTGCCTGACTCGCTTGGCTGCTTTTAAGAACGTGAGTGCTTCTTTTCTGGACGCCGCGGCAACCGTCTGCTGCAACGAAGGAGGCGACAGGTAGACAAGGGCTGTCCCCCGGTCTCCTATCAAAACCGAGTTAGGTTTCACAAAAACCGGCTGGGTGCGTCCCCAAACCAATACCCCAAGAACGAAGCAATGGAGAACAATTGAGATGGAATGCCCGAGATTCCAACCGATACTCTCCGCTGGCTGTTCTTGCTTCAACATTTGGCTCTCCGGCTAAGATGGATGCGGCGGAATCAATGGCCTTCTTTCCTCACTATTGGACGATTCCGGTTCCCGCTTGTCACCCAAAAAAGCCAGAAGCTTATGATATTCCTATGGTTTACAGCAGTCCATGTACTTAGAGCATAAGGTTTTAGTTGAATCTGGAACCTATTTGAAAGTAGTATCAATGAACCCAGAAATTCAGGTAGGCCATGAGCTCGGCGCAAGTGAATTCGTGAACCACTTCTTAGTTCACGAGTTGTGCGTCCGTTTGAATCGTTTGTTTGAATGAACGATGCGCCCGCACAGAAAATAGAAGAACTACGGCCCGGAACCCGGAAAGCCTGATTCGAAATTGAAAACCGGGTACCCGTTGAATTCTTGCGAGTCATGCCCCTTTAATTGGGGTTGGAAGCTACAGCGGGCTAAGGCGTGCAAGGAGGGACATGTCAGTCTCCAGAAGGAGAAAACATCCACGCTATCGATGCAGCGGAGGAGTTGAGCTTCGACGTCTGGAAGGCGGACCGCCCACCTGGGCCAATCTGAGCGACGTGAGCCTCACGGGATGCTACATTGAATCGACTACGACGCTCCCCGCCGGCACCATGGTGCTATTTCAACTCCGCACGCACGACCTGATAGTAAAAGGCAAAGCCCTGATAAAGACCTCCCATCACGCAGTGGGCATGGGACTGGCTTTCCTGCACCTGGGCCCGGAAGACCAGAACCACCTGGAATTCCTGATTGGGACACTGACGGGATCACAGGAGATGCGCCCGGAAGAGCGCCGCGACTTTGTGCCTGCCGATCCCCCGCCCCAACGGTTCCCTTCCGCAGTGACGGCTCCACCTCCTGCTGAGGCGGGTCCTGCCGGCACCCCCGACGAGCCCTATGAAGAGCCCACTATCCCCGCACAGATCATGCGGACCCTTACCGAGTTGAATGAACTGGAGCAGCACCTGGTCAAGGAAAAAGTTGATCCTAGAATCATCGCGCAGTTTCACGACGCCATGGAGCACACGCGCCAGACTGCATGGACAGTCCAGCAGTGGATCGACCTGCAGGCCACCGGCGGCGACCCCTTTGGCGTCCTGCCTCAGCTTGAAGCCGAGCGGATGCACCTCCTCATGAAACTCTCCAAGAACGTGATCGCCGACATTGACTCCAGCAGCATCAACGAGTTCACGGAAGGACTCGGCGAGTTGCACCAGACCATCCAGCAACTGTATAAGACCTTGACGAAACTATTCTCGAATAGTCCGGAAGATCAGGACCCAGGCGCGAGAAGGTCCTTCGGCGCGAAAAGGTAAACCAGCAGTTAGCAAATAGCAATTGGCAAATAGCCAAATCGTCCGCGGCCCTAAAGGGCCGCTCTTCCACCAGTGCGAGTCTTAGCGTCTCTCCACTGCCAGGGCCACAGAGTTCCCTCCCCCCAGGCACAGAGCGGCAATACCGCGGCGGCCATTGCGGCGAATGAGTTCGTAAATCAGGGTGACAAGGACGCGGGTTCCGCTGGCTCCAATCGGATGGCCCAGGGCTACTGCGCCTCCGTTCACATTGACCTTGGCGGGATCGATTCCAAGTTCCTTGATCACCGCCACGGACTGCACCGCGAAAGCCTCGTTGATCTCATACAGATCAACCTCGTCGGGCTTCCAGCCGGTCTTTGCCCAGATTTTGCGGATGCCCTCCACAGGCGCCATCATCACCCACTGGGGCTCCACGCCGCTGGTCGCCTGGGCCACAACGTGTACCATTGGTTCCGCTCCCAACTGCTTGGCCTTGTTGGCTGTGGTCACCACCACCGCAGCCGCGCCGTCATTCATGGTAGAAGCATTGCCGGCGGTTACCGTGCCATCTTTTTTGAAGACCGGCTTCAGGTTGCGCAGCGCCTCGGGTGAGGTGTCCTCGCGCGGCCCCTCGTCTTTTTCAAAAAAGGTTGGAGCTTCGCCCTTCTTCCTGGCCGGGATTTCAACTGGAACAATCTGGCTCTTGAGACGGCACTCCTTCCACGCCTGCACAGCCTTGCGATGCGAGCCGGTGGCATATTCATCCTGCTGCTCGCGAGTCACACCGTATTTCTCGGCGACATTCTCGCCCGTCATGCCCATGTGATAGTTGTTATAGATGTCCCACAGACCATCGTTCACGACCGAGTCAATGATCTGGGAGTTTCCGAGGCGGTATCCCTTGCGCGCCTGGGGAAGCAGATACGGAGCGTTAGTCATGGATTCCATCCCGCCCGCCACAACAACTTCAGCGTTTCCGGTCTGAAGGGCCTGCGTGGCCAGAGCCACCGCCTTGAGTCCCGATCCACAAACCTTATTGATAGTCATGGCCCCGACTGTAGGCGGAAGGCCGCCATTCAATGCCGCCTGGCGCGCAGGGTTTTGCCCAAGCCCGGCAGCCACCACCAGGCCCATGATGCATTCGTCTACCTGGCCGGGATCAACCTTGGCCCGCTTCACAGCTTCGCGCACGGCCATAGAGCCAAGTTGTGGCGCGGAAAAGCCCTCAAGGGCGCCCTGAAATTTGCCGATCGCGGTACGAACTCCGCTGATGATGACTACGTCTTCCATAAGAACTCCTTGTGAGATTCCAAACCGTCCATTATAAGATGAGGGACGGCGCGAATGCGTCACACTTTCTATGGAACCAGAATCGCAAGTAGCCACGCCTCCCCCGCCAATGCCACTTAGCCAAGTCCCGGACCACCGATTGCTGGCCCCGGTCTGGCACACCATCTTCATGGCCGTACTTGTGGTGGGCTTTTCTTACATGGGAGCTCATTTGCAAGGTCCTAAGCCTGGAGCAGTCTCACAAAAAGCGCTGATCGTTCAGTACGTAGTAACCATTGCCTTTGAATTATTTTTGCTTTTTCTGGTCTCGTGGGGGCTGCGGCTCAATAAGAACAGAATGCGGGACTTGATCGGGGGCCGATGGAGCACGCCCGAAGACTTTCTTCTTGATGTTGCCATAGCGGCGGGCTTTTGGATCGCTTCCGCCATCGTTCTTGCCGGCATTGGCTATGCGCTCGGTCTCGCCAATCCATCTCACGTGAAAGAAGCTAAAAAACTCGCGGACATGATCGCGCCCCAGGGCGGCGCGACGCTGGTGTTATGGATCGGTCTCAGCATGGTGGCCGGATTGGTGGAAGAAATTCTGTTCCGAGGCTATTTCCAAAAGCAGATCGGCGCGTTAGCCGGCAACATCTACTTTGGACTGTTTGGCTCTGCGATTATTTTTGGGGCAGGCCACGGTTACGAAGGTACTCGGCGCATGGTACTCATTGCGATTTATGGAATGCTTTTCGGGATACTTGCAATATGGCGAAAGAGTCTTCGGCCCGGCATGATGGCCCATGCTTGGCATGACGCGTTCTCAGGAGTCATGCTCCGGGTGTTGTCCAAAAAAGGCGGCCTCTAGCATTCAGAGACGACTTGGAACTCTGGAGCCGGGGGCTGAAACCAGAAATGACATCAATTTTTTTCTTGACTTCGATTTTTAATAACTCTATACATTCAACATTCGCAGTTGATGAGGTAAATCACTGCAGATTCCATGAAAAATGGAAAAGGGAGAATAAAACAATGGTAGCTAAGAAAGCAGCGAAGAAACCCGCAAAAAAAGCCGGCAAGAAGAAATAGCAACGTCTTCTGCCAAAACCAACAGGGGGACGCGAAAGCGTCCCCCTTAACTTTTGCGGCTGGTAGACAGCCCGTTCAGACGTTGCCCGCGCCCAAGACCTTCTTCTCAATCTCCGGGAACAGCACCTTCTGCTCCGTCCCATTGCCGGCGAGGCTTTCCACCCGCAACTCCACCTTGGTGAGCAGCTCTTTCCCTTCACCAAATTTTGCGGCCGCGTTCCGGATATGCTGGCCCACCGTGTCATAGGCTTTATTGAATTTTTCCAGTTCAATCCCCAATGACTCAATCTCGCGCACAATGATCTCCGCCCGTTCGTTCACCTGCATTCCCTTCAGCCCGATCAGTATGGTTTGCAGATAGGCGTAAAACGAATTGGGTGAGACCGGAATCACGCGTTTATCAAGGAAATAGCGATAAAGCTGATTGCCTTCATCATCGCGAATAATGGTCTCGTAGTAGACATTTTCGGCAGGCACGTACATCAGGGCAAACGGAAGAGTCCCTTCGGCCGGGCGGATGTATTTGACCGCAATCTCGTCGACGCGCCGGCGGACGTCTTTGAGAAAATCGCGCCGGGCGGATTTCTTCTCGTCGTCAGTGGCGCCTTCAACAATGCGGCGAAAATTTTCCAGCGGGAACTTGGAATCAATGGCGACGTTGCCCAGGGGCAGGAACAGGATGGCGTCGGTAATTTCGCCCGAGCGGAACCGGTACTGCAAGGCGTACTGGTGTTTGGCGAACACTAGGCCTAAGAGGTTCTCCAGTTGCTCTTCGCCGAAGTTGCCGCGCATTTTGGGCGCCCGCAGCACGTGCTCAATGGCGGTCACCGACTTGGAGAGATCGGAGAGCTGCCGGGCCTGCTCGGTCATCTCTCCAACCTGCTTCTGCAGTCCGGCAAAGGTGTTCTGCACGGAGGCCATGCGTTCGCTGACTGCCTGCGCATTGGAATTCATGAGGTTACTGCTTTGGTTCAACTGGTCGGTCACCTGGCGGTTGATGGAGTCAAGCCGGCCACCCAGCTCCGAGGTTGCTCCGACCAAAGAAGACTGCACATTCGACGTCACAGATTGCAGCTGCGACGAAAAGATGGAAGCGACATTCTGAATGGATTGCTCGGTGGTTTGCCGAAGCTGCTGGACGTCGCTGCGCAACTCTTTGACCGTAGGGTCTTCGGCCACCGGCTTCCGCATGATCAGAGCGATCACGGCGACGCCCAGCAGCAGGACCAAAACTCCTAAAACAATCGTCACAAACCTGTCATCCTTTCACTCCGGCCGCTCTTACCTCGGACCCAAGGGCCTTTATGGGAATCAATACGCGTTGCTCGGTCGCCGGACATAGCCGCTCATAGTCGCACCAGCGGCAGTGGAGACCCGGCTTGGGATCAAACTCTCCGGCGGCAATGCCTTCAGCAGCTTCGCGAATCTTCTGCCGGGCCTTATCGAGCTGCGCCGCCGTGCGCACCGTCGCCACTTCCTGATTGCCTTGCACATTTAAAAACACTAACTCCTGCGCAACATAACCCATCTCTGCCGCACCCATGGCATAGATGGAGAGCTGAAGAGACTCGTCAGCGAATTTTTGCGTCTTTGCTGCACCGGTTTTGTAGTCAATGACCTTGACGGCATTGCTTTCCGGCCAATCACCAACTCGATCGATCCGGTCTATTCTTCCAATAACTTTCAGCGTGCCCAGCCGGAACTGAAAAGATGCCTCAGCCGCAACCACGTTTACAGAGTCACGGGGACGAGACCGCACCAACTCGGCCAGGTGCCGGGCTCCCTGCTGTTGATACAACTCCCGCTGCAACGGATCTTCGATCACGGCCTTTTCAAATTCTTTTCTGAAAGCAGCTACAACCTCTTCAGCCCCCTGCTCAGGCGCGCCGGGGCTGGGATCATAGTAGTTCTTCAGCACTGTGTGTACGGCATTTCCATACTGGACGGCCGCCGCTGCTCCTCCGGGAATCTTCCAGTCCCGCTCCAGCTTAAATTTCAAAGGACAGGTGGAATAGCTCTCAACGGCATTAGCGCTCAGCGCGACATCCGTAGTCACAAATCCGGGGGGCATCAGCATCCATAAGCCAACAGGAGAACATTCTGCCGCCGCCGGGGCCATGCCAGGCTGCCTCGGATCGCGTCTTCGCAAGGCTCCAGCCAGTTGCCTGTCGGAAAGCAGTGGCCGCAAAAATCCCGGAGGAGTAGGGTCCTGTCCGCGTCCTGGGCGCGAATGCAAGATCAGCCGGTCCCGGGCACGGGTTACCGCCACATAGAACAGCCTGCGTTCTTCCTGGTCATGAATCTCCTTACCGTCTCCTATCACTATGGAGCCGCGCAGGGCCGCTGGAAACTCGAACAGGGATTCACGAGGCGGCAGAGGGAATGAACCCGAAAGGACCCTCAGCACCCATACGTACGAAAATTCCAGCCCTTTGGCGCCGTGGATGGTCATGAGCTGAACTGCGTCCGGGTTATTACGGGCGGCCTGCTCCAGTTGCTCTTCCGAGAGCAGGGGAACGGGAAAACCCGCCTCCTCAAAAATTTCCAGGTATTGGAGAAAAGCGGCCAGGGAGTTTTCCCGAATGAACGGCTTTTCTTCCCATTCACCCACAAAGCGCAATATTGCTCTTAAGGCCAGATCTTCTTCCGGAAGGCCAAACTCCTTGATGAGGTATGAGAACGCCTGGGAGGTGCCGAGTTTCTGT
>DATMMY010000490.1:0-7270 GCA_035569515.1 Candidatus Solibacter sp.
TATCTGTTGTATGTTTTTCATTGATTGACATGAATGGGTATGAGAAGGGCCGTCTACGCAAAGCGCGGCCCGACCGGGCAGAGGCTCTCAGGGGGACTCGAACCAAAGCTCGGCAGCAACCACTATTTGAGGGGTGACGGGTGACATGAAAGCAGCAAAACACCTGTTGAAGTTTTTGGGAGACCGCAAGTTCTCCACGATCTTGGCTGATCCACCATGGCAATTCCAGAACAGGACAGGAAAGGTAGCTCCTGAGCACAGGCGATTGTCCCGGTACTCAACGCTGACGATGGAAGAAATCAAGGCGTTGCCAGTGTGTCAAGTGGCCGGCGACACATGCCACCTTTATTTATGGATTCCCAATGCCCTTCTCCCTTTGGGTATTGAGGTTTTGCACGCCTGGGGCTTTCACTACAAGAGCAACATTATCTGGCACAAGGTACGAAAGGATGGCGGCTCTGACGGTCGCGGAGTGGGATTTTATTTCCGCAACGTTACGGAGATTCTCCTGTTTGGCGTCAGGGGCAGTAACGCTCGCACCCTGCAGCCCGGTCGTACGCAAGTGAACTACATCTCCAGCAGGAAGCGCGAACATTCGCGCAAGCCCGACGAGCAGTATGCAGTCATTGAATCCTGCAGCCGGGGGCCTTACCTTGAACTGTTCGCCCGTGGCGAGCGTGAAGGTTGGGTGAGTTGGGGGAATCAGGCGGATGATAGCTACCAACCCAGTTGGAAAACTTACGCCAATCACTCGCGGCATGATTCGCTTCAATCCCAGCCGGCAGGTGATTAGTCTTGGATGAGTTCACCCGTAAGCCCCAGCGGTTTTTGCAAGGCTTCTTCAGGCTCGGCAGCGGCGCGTAAGGCTGAAGGATCTGCCTGAGTGCCTGAAATACCGGCGCCGCATTAGATAGCGCTTTTGCACCAGTCTTTTTTTGGCTGCGGGCATAGCGGTGAGAGCAAAGTATATACGAGGCTCCCCTGACGGCTGAACAGCCGAAACCAGGCCGGAAGCCGAAAATTCGCAGACCGATACTCAGGAGCTTCTTCGGGCGGAGTCTCTCTACTGTAAATGCGTTATGACCGCCGCATACAATTGCTGTCCGTCACCGCTGGGAACGAGCATCAGCTTAAAGGTGCCCAGCTTGTCATGTTCCAGGGTGTAGATTCCCTGACGCAGTACATCGGTTGAAGAGCCGAGAAAATGGAGCATGTAGGTCGTAGTTTTTTTGGCCGAAGCAGCCTTGATTGCCTGATCGTGGGACGGATCTGTGGGAAATTCCTGCGCCGCGATCAGCCTTATCCAGATCGGCTGGGAACTTCCTTGTGAAACCTTAAACCCCGAGCCCACATGGGGAAGGAATGACTCTCTGGTCATGTGCTGGAGGCCGGGATGCGGGCTTCCGGCCGGAGGGACTGCGGGAGGTGGTTGGAGGCCGGGATGCTGCGTTCCAACCGGAGGAATCGGGTGGAGCGTATTGCTTGCGTCTCCCGAATGATCTGGACGAATTCCTCTTTGGCCGAACGCACTTACCGTGGCTCCCGCCGCCAGGACGCCCCAGTTCAGAAACTGCCTTCGCGAAACTGACATAAACACTTCCCCCCTGAAAGAAGACAACGTTATCTCTTGTGTAGCCAATGCTTGAAGGGCAAAACTTAAAAAGATTTAATAAAGACTAGCACGATGTAAGGCAGAGTAACCAGAGTACCTTAGTCACCAGGAATTCGCCCTGCCCAAGGTAGTACGAACGGCTTTGTGCTGCCCTTCGCGTGAAAGCGGAATCAAATTTGGAGTTCGGCGAGCCAGCAAGTTTGCACTATTTAAGGAGCATATTCCCGATGACTATTTTCCGGCTTTCCAGAAACTCCAGCACTTGCTGTGGAAGCTTTTCAAGCCAGCAACCAACATATCGGATGTGAGCGAAGTCCCGGCGATTGATCGCGTCATTTGAGCCCGCCCCCTCGAGCCAGACCATGAGTTGCAGGATAGAATGACTCATTGGGAGAACACAGTATGGCCATGGCTAAATTGAAATCTGGTTACGACGTTCATCCCGGTGTGGCCATGGTTCAATCTGCCATTGCCGGGTTGAAACAGAAGACAGGACATACCATTGAGGAATGGATCAAGCTGGTCGCAAAGGAAGGGCCGCCAACCGAGAAAGAGCGGCGGGCATGGCTGAAAACCAGGCACGGTTTGGGTACCAACTATGCAGCCTGGATAGCCGAATGCTCTGTGGGCAAAGGCGAAGACGGTAACCCTGAAACCTACCTCAAGCAGGCGGAAGAATATGTTGAGAAAATGTTTTCCGGCCCCAAGGCGGGCGTGCGTCCTGTTTATGACGAGTTGCTGAAGCTGGGAAGAAAGATGGGAGCGGACGTAAAGGTTTGTCCTTGCCAGACCATAGTGCCACTGTATCGGAACCACGTCTTTGCGCAAATAAAACCCACAACCCGCACCCGGATTGATTTGGGGCTGGCGCTGAAAGACACCAAAACGCCCAAGCGGCTGATCGATACAGGGGGTTTCGCCAAAAAAGACCGCATCACTCGCCGCATCGAAATCTCTTCAGTGGATGAGATTGACGACGAGGTCAAGAAGTGGATGAAGAAGGCCTACGACATGGATGAGGATGGGTAAGACGGCCGCGCCGTTCACGTCAGTGGGTCATCAGTTCATCATGGCCATGGAGCGGCGCAGGGAGAGAGCGGTCTGCTTGATCTCTTCCGCATCGGAGGCGTCGGGTAGCATGCGAACGTACTCTTCAAAGTCCGCCAGGGCCCCTCGGTAATCGTCGAGGTTATAGCGGAGCACGGCCCGCTGCTTTACATCTTCAGGAGAGCGCGGGTAACTCACCAGGATCAAGTCCACGATCTGCAGGGTCTTGCGGAAATTCCGCTGGGAAAGATAGATGGTTTTCAGGTTGTTCAACATGCGGGTGAGCATCTGCCGCCGAGTGACGGGCAGCAGAAATTGCGGCTGAAGCGCCAGTTGTCCATCCCAGATGGCATTAAGTTTTTTCTGGCAATCGTCTTCGGTCACGATCAAGCCGCGTTCAAACACGTCAATCAGCGTGGACCGTCCAGCCACGTCATAGTGTTTGAGCAGAAAATGGCCGGGCATGCCTACGCCAAACAGCGGGAATCCGATTCGCCGTCCAACCTCCATATAAATGAGCGACAGGGTGATTGGAATGCCGAGGCGGCGGTCCAGGACGTCATTCAAAAAAGAATTGAGAGGATTGTAGTAGTCGGCGGTGTTGCCCCGGAACATCTCCTCCTCAAACAGCACCTCATTCAGGGCAGCCACGCTTTCGGCGGGATCGCCGGTCTCCGTCACTTTTTGGCCCGCCCGCTCTCCCAGTTCGTCGATGCGACGGAGATACACGGTCGCGTCGAGCCGGGGATATTCGATTTGCGCAAAGGTAAGCGCCGCCTTGGGAAGATCCATTCGTTCGTCTTCAATTTCCGGCCGAACCAACTCCGCGAATGCCTCGATCACTTCCGAACTGCTTTTGGGTGCCACATAGAAATTGTAGCCGAGTTCAGAGCTCCGGGTATCGCATTGTTTGAGCTTCGGTCGCAGGTCGGTTTGCAACCAAGTAGCTGGAAATTCCGTAGGTTATGTATGCTGCTCTTCGGGTACTCCGTCTCCGGAACGGGCACGCAGGGTGATATGCCCTTGTCTGTCTGGCTATTTTTCGACCCGGCCTAAGTAACTTTGCCATCCTAAATTCTCCCGCGGCGATCTAAAAAAAGGCGTAACATGTCAGACGCACGGAGAACCACCAATCACGTGCCAGCCATCTAGGGAGGTCAGTGCGATGATTATTTCCTCTCGTTTCAGACTTGCTGTTGTACTTAGCGCCCTCATTTTCCTGCAGTTAGCCGCCGGACAGAAAGGTGGCGGCGGCAAAGGAAGTGGCAGCCCGTCAACGAATGTCCCCACAATAGGTCCACCGGCGAATAGTCCGGATCTCACTCTGCAACGCCAGCCGATTTTTATTTCAGGAAGAGTTCTTCTGGATGGCGGCATGGCCCCGCCGGAACCAGTGCTGATTGAGCGCGTCTGCAATGGAATGGCGCGGCGCGAGGGTTACAGCGACGCCAAAGGCCATTTTGAATTCCAGCTTGGTCAAAATAACGGAATCCAGGATGCCTCGGAAAGCAGCGTTGACCCTCTCCAGAACACCGGCATGATGGCCGGGACCAAGGCGCAGGATTCCAGGCGCATGGCACAGTTAATGGGTTGCGAATTGCGCGCGGTGCTGCCCGGCTTTCACTCCACGAACGTAATGATGAGGCTTGAGGACAATTTTGGGCAACTGAACGTAGGCACAATTTTTCTGAAGCGCATGGACAACGTCTCAGGTTCCATCATAAGCCTGACCACCATGCAGGCCCCCAAAGACGCCCGGCACGCTTTTGAGAAGGCCCAGAAACAAATGGCGCAGAAGAAGACGGAAGATGCCGAGAAAGAGCTCACCAAAGCGGTGCAATTGTTTCCTCATTTTGCCGCCGCATGGTCGCTTCTGGGAGAGATCCATGAAGGCCAAAATCAGTGGGAGCAGTCCCAAACGGACTATACGCAGGCCATTGCGTCCGATCCGGTCTTTGTAAATCCCTACTTCGGACTGGCGGTGATCGCGATCCATCAGAAGAAGTGGCAGGAGGCCGTGAAGCTTACCGGGCAGGTGGAAAAGTTGAACCCCTTTGCTTACCCGGTCGCTTACCTTTACAGCGCCGCTGCCAACTTCTACCTCGGGAACTTAGACGCTGCCGAGGAAAAAGCGCGCAAGTTCGAATCTCTGGACACCGATCATCGCCGCCCTGACGTAGCGCTCCTGCTGAGCAACATTCTGGAGAGCAAACACGATTACGCCGGCGCAGCCCAGATGATGCGCACCTACCTGGAGCGCATGCCCAATGCTCCCAATGCCACGGCCCTGCGGGCGGAGGCCAACCGGTTGGAGAACCTGAGCGCGAAAAAGGAGGCCTCGGTTAATACTAATAAGTAAGCCGGTTGAACTGAAAAGGAAACCCAAGGGCTTACCACTGATTTTCACTGAGGCCACTGATCGGAATGCAAGCTGCTGGCTGCTGGCTTCTAGCTACTGGCAAATACATCTGCGTTTATTAATCAGGCAGATGCCATCTAAGTTGCCTCTGTTATGAGGTCGCGCGAAAAAAACAGGATTTCAAAACGCATCCTAGTACAGAGAACTGAAATACCCTTTCTCTTCTTTGCTTTTAGTTGCTCCGCTCTAGCCGAAAGAAAAAAGCGTAAAATGGTTTCCGTCATGCGGGAGCCGGAAGTCAATTCGCGGAAGGTGCTGGCCTCGGTGCTTCTATGCATGCTGGCTTTGATCAGCGTAGCCTCTCCCCTCTGCCCGGCTTGCTCTGAAATAGCGGGCGACTCCACAACGCAAGTTGCCCTGCACGGCGCACAGCACCAGGACAATGCGCCTGACTGCAATAAAGACACGTGTTCTTGCTGTGGTTTCCAATTCGTCACTACATCTCCAGGTACAGTCCCCACGCCTATTGAGTCCGCTGCATCTCTAGAGTTTCACGAAGTGCTGCCTCCGGCAGCGCCGGTTTTCACGCTTTATCGTCCTCCTCGCGTCTGACTCCTAGCCACACTCAGTCTCTGACAAGTCTCTTGCTGAAGAAGACCGCAGAATTGTGTTCACATTTCAGGAACATTATTTCCGGAACATTAAGGAGGGCCGTTGAGGCTCATTTCAGGTTATCTGCTTTTGATCGTAACTATGTTCGTTCAATCAGGTTGTGCGCAATCGGATACTCCCGGCGAAGTGGAGGCCAATCCGGGCCGCCCTACGGTTTCGACGCCGGCAACGTTAACACCTGCCGGCTATGTTCAGTTTGAAAGCGGTCTTCTCAACGCACAGCATTCCGGAGAGTTTTCGCGCCGTTTCGGCTTCACCGAAGTGGCGAAATTTGCACCCATCAAGCGCCTGCAACTGATCGTGCAAACCGAGCCCTTGGTTCGCTCCCACATTGATACGGGAATTGACCGGCGTCCGGGCGAGGTGTTCCTGGGGTTGCAAGGTGTGGTTGTACCGGGCAATGAGCGCCGGCCCACTGTTTCCGTCAGCTATTTCCGGCGTGCCTATGCCAGTCCGGCGCCGGAACTTGATATAGGCACAAACCGCCAATCGGCGCTTCTGCTGGTAAGCTTCGATGCGGTTGGTTTCCATGTCGACACCAATGCGATCGTTACAGAGCAAATTGACGAACTACGGCATCGTGGGCAGTTTGGGCAGACGCTCTCGATATCGCATCCGGTTGCGCACCATGTCGGGATATCAGGGGAGATATGGCATTTTACCCAGCCTTTTCTCCGGTCAAACGCCATCGGCGCACTCTTTGCCACTTCCTACACTTTGAAGAAGAACCTGGTCCTCGACGGCGGGTTCAACCGAGGACTCACGGCGACCAGCACGCACTGGGAAGCCTTTGTCGGATTCACATACCTGGTCCCTAAAAAGATGTGGTAACGCTTATCGAAATCAAGCCCCGGAGGGGCGAAATTATTGAGCCCAACACCTAAGTGCTTGGAAATGTTTGATAAATGAAAGTCCGTAAGGGACGACATAAGATTTCTCGCCACGGGAAAGCTCCAATGAACGTTTGCTCTCGTGAGGCCGGTGAGTAGTATTGAAGTGGTATTGGAGTATAGAAACAGAGGGGGGTGCATCGGAAGTTAAGCAACCTGGAGTTGGAAAGTTCTCATCTGGCGGTTTAGAAGATCGGGCGGCCACAATCCGGCATCAATACATTCGCTGAGGGGCTGGCCTTTGATCCTGGATCCTGCAGGTTGACCAGCCCCTTTGTCATTCAGACAGCAGTGCCATTCCCCCCAAATTATTCAGTTGTCAAAGAACCTTTTCCGCAGCCACTAGGGCAACGGTGCAAAAGTCAGACCCTTCGCTACCGCTCAGGGTTTCGCCTGCAGCCCTTCGGCTCGCTGTGCTCACCTCGAGGGTGACAAGCTCCGCTCACGCCTGCAAAACGGCTCAATTTATCCGTGACATCGTGACAACCCGCATAAACATTGGCGATTTGCGGCACGGATTAAAGCGACTCGGGCGCCAGATGCCGTGCCAGCAAGGTCTATACGCTGGCGGACGGTACTCCGCCCAGGCGCTTTTCATCGCGTCTTTTATAGAGTAGCCAGAGCTGATCTACCGGCGCAACATTACGGGGTAAATGTTGGGTAGCGCAGGAACGAAAGCAAAGTCACCGC
>DATMMY010000491.1:0-6518 GCA_035569515.1 Candidatus Solibacter sp.
TCCGCTGCGAAGCCTGGGGTTGCGATTTCTTATTCTGGGCCTGCGCCAGCAATGTGGCTGCCACTACGAAAGCGAGAACAAAATTCTTTAACATGATTACTGGACCTCCTTGGTATGGGTAAGGCCTAACCCGGCCAGGGATCGATCAAAATACACATCGCCATCAATCAGCACTTCGTCCGCCACGGCCGCAGACGACAAAGGGTAGCTGTTCCAGATGCTGATATCGGCATCTTTACCCACATCCAGAGAGCCGACGCGGTCGTCTACGCCGATGATCCACGCAGGGTTCAGGGTAATCATCTTCAAAGCATCGTCTTCGCTCACGTTGCCATAATGCATGATCTTGGCGGCCTCCTGGTTCAATCGCCGGGTTGTGTCTCCCGAATCGCTCTTGATGGCAACGCGAACTCCCTTGCGCATGGAGATGGCTGCGTTCCAGGGGATTCCGTCCCAGGCTTCATATTTAAAGCCCCACCAATCCGGCCAGGTGGCGATGGCTACGCCGTTGGCCGCCATCTGGTCCGCCACCTTATAGGCTTCAACGGCGTGATGAAAAGCCCGGATCTTATAGCCGAATTCCTTGGCAATGGCCATCTCTGTGAGGAACTCATCGGCGCGATAGCAATGGATCTGCACCAGCAGCTTGCCCCGAAGCACGTCCGCCAGGGCCTCCAGCTTCAGGTCCTTCTTGGGGGCGTGTGCCTCTTTGTCGCCGTTTTTTGCCTTGGTGTTGTAATCATCCCAGTCGCGCATGTACTCACGGGCCTCAGTAAACGCCTGGCGCATTACTTCGAAGTTGCCCATGCGGGTAGAGGGGAGCTGTCCTTTTCCGCCATAGACCCGTTTGGGATTTTCACCGCTGGCGAACTTAATGGATTGTGGAGCGCCTGGAAAAAGCAGCTCGTCGCGACCCAGTCCATATTTGTGCTTAATCACGATGGCCTGGCCGCCAATCATGTTGGCCGAACCGTGCAGCAGCAACGAGGTGGTAACGCCCCCGGCCAACGCCCGATAGATTCCCTTATCGTTGTAGTCAAAAGCGTCCTTCATCATCATGTGCGGCGTGATGGGGCTGGTGGCTTCGTTGACATCATCATCAAGAGCGATGTGCGAATGCGAGTCAATGATGCCCGGCATCACCCACTTGCCGGCAGCATCAATCACCGTAGAATTGCTGGGCGCCTGTACAGTTTTTCCAATGGCGGCAATCTTCCCGTTGTGAATGTAGATAGAGCCATTCTCAATCCGGCCGTGAGTCACCGTTAGCAGCGTCCCTCCACGGATCACAATGTCATTGTGAATGGATGGCGTTTGCGGTGAGTTTTTGCCGGGAGTGGGATTCTCCGTCCGTTCGTTGGACTTAGATTCTGTGCTGGAAGTCGCCTGTTCCGGGCTCGCAGGGTACTGCGTTGCCGCAGACAGCTGTTGTGTTTGGGTCCGTTGCTGTGCCGAGGCAAATACGCCCAGCAAACAGCACAGAACCATCCAACACAAACGGGAGTGACGCACCATGGATTATTCTCCTTGTAATTGAAGATCTGACCGCGATTCTATGAACGAAATCGATGAGAGTCAACGAAGCTGCTCTGCCTGAAAACCAACTTTGCCTGAAAACCCGGGCTATTCGAACCACGGTTGTTATCATGCAAGAGCTATGAGAGCTGTAGTGCAAAGGGTTAGACGCTGCCGGGTCCTGGTAGAAAGCAAGAATGTGGGAGAAATCGGCGCCGGTCTATTGGTGTTGCTGGGAGTTGGAAAGGCCGATACCGAAGCCGCTGCCGATTACCTGGCCGAAAAAGTCCTCGGCTTGCGGGTTTTTGAAGATCCCGATGAGAAGATGAACCTCTCCGTTCAGGACATACACGGTGAGGTTCTGGTGGTATCGCAATTCACGCTCTATGGCGATGTGCGCCGTGGAAAGCGGCCATCGTTTGACGCTGCCGCCCGTCCCGAAGAGGCCCGCCTTTTATACGATTATTTCGTAGACAGGATTCGTGCCGCCGGCCTGCGCTGCGAAACCGGACAGTTTCAGGCAATGATGGAAGTCGAGCTGACCAACAGCGGTCCAGTCACCATTCTGCTGGACTCTGAAAAGACGTTTTAGCTCCATAAACTTTCAGTTCGAGAAACAACAAACGGCAGTTACGCAACGCGAGTCGCAGCTTCTTCCAGCGAGTTCCAGTCGGCAGCGGTCAAGTGCAATCCTGCTGCGGCTAGATTCTCTTCCAGGTGCTTGACCGACGAGGTGCCGGGGATCGGCAGAATTACCGGTGAATGATGTAAGAGCCATGCCAGGGCAATTTGGGCCGTGGATGCTTTGTGCGAGTGCGCGATTTTATCAAGGAGGCCGCCGGGCTTGGCCAGCTCTCCCGCCGCAATCGGAAACCATGGGATGAAACCCATTTGGTGCTGAACACAGTACTGAAGAACGTTCTCGTGAGTGCGGTCGCCAATGTTGTACTTGTTCTGGACGCTCACAATCCTTGCTATCTTCTGCGCCTGTTTAACTTCAGCTACCGAGACCTCCGAGATTCCTATGTGGCGGATCTTGCCTTCATCCTGCATCTTTTTCAGTTCGCCGAGCGACTCTTCCACCGGGACCTTGGCATCAAAACGGTGCAACTGGTAAAGATCGATGCGCTCCAGCTTCAGCCGGCGCAGGCTCATCTCCACGCATTGGCGCAGGTATTCCGCCCTTCCGACCGGGGCCCACTTCTCTGGCCCCTGGCGCGTTAGACCACCCTTGGTTGCGATAATCAGGCCCTTGGGATACGGATGCAAGGCCTCAGCGATAAGGTTTTCGCTGACCTCTGGACCGTAGGCATCGGCGGTGTCGAGGAAGTTTACGCCCAGGTCGAGGAGGCGCTTCAAGACGCGCTTGCACTCTTTGGGATCCTTGGGTTCGCCCCAGATTCCGTCGCCCGTGATGCGCATGGCGCCAAACCCCAGGCGGTTAATTGTAAGATCTCCGCCAAGGGAAAAAGTACCGCTTGCAGATGCTTTAGGTATAGGCATGTGGGTTTGGATTCCATGAAACGCCGAAAGGATTCCGGGAATTTCAAAAATGCAGCATTCGTCCATGACTAGTCTCGCAACCCGGTTCGTCTTTCGGCTTCCTCGATAAAGTGGCCGCCATTTCCAGAACTCATTTACAATCTGCGGTACTTACACATGCAAGTGAGGAGCCCTGATGAAACGTGCCTTGTTCGCCGTATTGTTCTGCCTGACCGTGATGCTGCCGCTTTCGGCGGCCAATGACGAGGAACCGTTATATGGCTTTACCGCCACCAGTACCCGGACAGAGCGCGATTGGGAAAATAAATTTCGGGCCATCCCCAGTCCCCAGATTTTAAAAGACACCATGCAATTGCTGAGCGCTCGTCCTCATCACGTGGGCTCGCCCTATGACAAGCAGAATGCCGAATGGATACTCTCAAAGTTCAAAGAGTGGGGTCTGGACGCACAGATTGAAACTTTTGATGTGCTCTTCCCAACGCCTAAAGAGCGCGCAGTGGAATTGATTGAGCCGACCCACTACACCGCCAAGTTGCAAGAGCCTCCTGTGGCGGCCGATCCAACGTCGAACCAGCAGAGCGAGCAACTGCCAACTTACAACGCTTATTCCATTGATGGCGACGTTACCGCTCCCCTCGTTTATGTGAACTATGGATTGCCTAAAGATTACGACGCACTGGACCGGCTGGGCGTTTCGGTGAAGGGGGCCATTGTGATTGCCCGTTATGGCAACTCGTGGCGTGGCATCAAGCCCAAGGTGGCAGCCGAACACGGCGCAGTGGGCTGCATCATCTACTCCGATCCGCATGATGACGGCTACTTTGAAGATGAAGTTTTTCCCAACGGCCCCATGCGCAACGAGAACGGCGTTCAGCGGGGCAGCGTACTCGACATGCCCACCTATCCTGGCGATCCACTTACGCCGGGTGTCGGCGCCAAAGGAGATGTAAAGCGCCTGGCCATCAAAGATGCAGCTACCATCACCAAGATTCCGGTATTGCCCATCTCTTATGGCGATGCCAAGCCGTTGCTGGCCGCGCTCAAAGGACGCATGGCTCCTCCCGATTTTCGGGGCGGGTTGCCGATTTCTTACCACGTGGGACCCGGGCCGGCCAAGGTCCACCTGAAGGTGAAGTCGAACTGGGACATCAAACCTGTCTACGATGTGATTGCAAAAATTCCCGGCTCTGAATCACCCGACCAGTGGATCGTCCGGGGAAATCATCACGATGGATGGGTCAACGGCGCCGAAGATCCCATCTCAGGCCAGGTAGCACTGCTGGAAGAAGCCAGGGCACTCGGTGAGTTGCTCAAGCAGGGTTGGAAGCCGAAGCGAACGATTATTTATTGCGCCTGGGACGGGGAAGAACCCATGCTCCTGGGCTCAACCGAATGGGCGGAATATCACGGCGATGAACTGAAGCAGCACGCCGCCATCTACATCAACACTGACGGCAACGGGCGTGGCTACCTTCAGGTTGAGGGTTCGCATTCCCTGGAAAAATTCGTGAACAGCGTGGCCCGCGACATCACCGATCCGGAAAAGAACATCTCGGTATGGAAACGCGGGCAGGCCAGGCGGCTGGTTTCTGAGAATCCCCGCAATGCGGAAGATCGGGACGTGAAGAAAGACGCTCGCACGCGTCCTGACCTGCGTATCGGGCCGCTTGGATCGGGCAGCGACTATACCGCTTTTATCGATCATCTGGGCGTGGCATCGTTGAATGTTGGCTATAGCGGTGAAGATGATGGAGGGATCTACCACTCCATTTACGACGATTTTTACTGGTACACCCATTTCGCTGACAAGGATTTCGTTTACGGACGTGCGCTTTCTCAGACAA
This sequence comes from Candidatus Solibacter sp., assembly GCA_035569515.1. GTDB lineage: Bacteria > Acidobacteriota > Terriglobia > Terriglobales > Acidobacteriaceae > Angelobacter. The sequence continues at coordinate 4,863 of DATMMY010000491.1, forward strand.
TAGGCACCATGGTCATGCGCTTTGCCGATGCCGAGGTGCTGCCTTACGACTTCAACGATTTCACCGATACCATTCACAAGTATTCTGAAGAGCTCAAAACCCTGCTGAAGAACCGGCAGGATGAGGTCCGCGACCGCAATCAGGATCTTGACGATGGCGTGTACAACGCCATCGCTGATCCTCGCCGCCCAACCGTTCCTCCGGCGAAGGAGACCATGCCTCCCTTCCTCAACTTTGCGCCTCTCGACAACGCCGAAGCGGTCCTCCACCGGAGCGCCGAACGTTATTCAAGGGCGTTAAAGGCATTTGGCGGCGCCAACGCTTCGTCCCAGACGCTGCAGGAGCTGAACAGCAAGCTGATCCAGACCGAGCGCCGCCTTACCAACGACGAAGGCCTGCCCCGCCGCCCGTGGTACAGGCACCTGATCTATGCTCCCGGTTACTACACAGGCTACGGAGCAAAGACCCTTCCGGGAATTCGCGAAGGTATTGAAGAAAAGCGCTACCAGGAGGCCGAAAAAGAAATCACCAAAGTGGCAAAGGCCCTGGAAGCCTATGCCTCCGCCATCGATGCCGCATCCACAGATCTAGAGAAAGCGGGAAAATGATTTGCCGCCTGTTGATTTGAAGGGGCACGGCTTTGAGCCGTGCCGTAAGTTAGCAAAATACATCCGGCTTTAGCCGCTGAGGTTCCGTTTTTCTGTCGCAAAATGGACTTTTTCCTCAAGCTATTTTAGCTCCGGTGCAAAAGAGGCTGGCGATGCTATGCAGGTTTTAAAGCCGCTCTAATTCGTGTTTATTCGCGTGAATTCGCGGCTAAATTGATCTTCCAGAAGCTCTTCCATGCTCACCACCTTCGCCGGATTAATCAGCCTTCTTATCTGGACATATCTGCTCCTGGCGCGTGGAGCGTTCTGGCAGACAGGACGATGTACTGCTCCCGAATCTGTCTCCAAAAGAGTTCGAGGCCCTGTGGCGGTAATTGTTCCCGCGAGAAATGAAGCGGAGGTTATCGGCGCAAACATTCGCTCATTGCTGAATCAGACCTGTAGCGAATCACTTCACATCTTTCTGGTGGACGATGGCAGCACCGACGCAACGGCCCACATTGCCAGCCAGACCGCAGCTCTGGCTGGAAAAGCTGCCGCATTGACGGTGATCGCGGGCCAGCCTCTTCCGCCTGGATGGTCGGGTAAATTGTGGGCGATGCATCAGGGAGTGGAGCGGGCCCGCGAGTTGAATCCCCGATTTTTCCTATTTACCGACGCCGATATCGCTCATCAGCCGGAAAGCGTCGCCACGCTGGCCTCGATTGCCGAAGGCGGTCCTTATGATCTGGCTTCTCACATGGTGAAATTGCATTGCTCCACGGTGGCGGAAAAACTTCTGATTCCGGCATTTGTGTTTTTCTTCTTCAAACTCTATCCGCCGTTGTGGACTGCCGATCGCCGGCGCCGTACTGCCGGGGCCGCGGGAGGATGCATGTTAGTGCGTCCTGAGGCGCTGGACCGCTTCGGTGGCCTCGCGGCCATCAGAGACGAGATCATTGATGACTGCGCCCTGGCGCGCGAGGTCAAGCACAGTGGCGGAGGCCTGTGGCTCGGATTGACCAACTCGGCCAGGAGCATCCGCCCTTACAGGACTTTTGGTGAAGTA
>DATMMY010000492.1:0-5866 GCA_035569515.1 Candidatus Solibacter sp.
CTGAATAGGACCTTTGCGGGCGCCGGCCTCAGGGACGAAAGGATAACGCCGGCGAAAATATTCGCGCGCTTTTCTGCCTACCGCCACAATATCTATGTTCTTGCCGGGTTTGGAGGCAATAAAGCTGGCAGCGGCCCTCAGGATGTTGGAGTTAAATGCTCCAGCGAGTCCCTTCTCTCCGGACACCACGATCAGGGTAATGTTCTCTTCCGGACGCCGGACCAGCAGGGGATGGCGGGCCTCGCCGGACTGGGAATCGTAAATCTCGGCCCGCGACACCAGGGACTTCAGCACATTGGTCAGCATCTGCGCATAGGGGCGCGCTGTAATCGCACGCTCCTGGGCGCGCCGCAGCTTGGCCGCCGATACCATCTGCATCGCCTTGGTGATCTGCCGCGTGTTGCGCACGCTGCGAATGCGCCGCCGGATGTCGAGAATATTTGCCATTTATGCCTTTGCGCCCACTCCCGCAAGCTGGCGCTCGCCTACAAAACGCTGCTTGAACTCCTTCAGCGTCTTTTCAACGTCGGCTTTGAGCGCGTCATCCAGGATCTTCTTGGTCATGATGGTATCCAGCAGCTTGGCGTTCATGGACTCGACGTACTTATAGAGCTCCACTTCAAAGTCGTGGAGCTGCTCTACCGGCAGGTCATCCAGAAAACCGTTGGTTCCGGCGTAAATGATCAGAATCTGGCGGCTGAACGGCAAGGGCTGGTATTGGCCTTGCTTCAGGATCTCCACCAGGCGCTTGCCTCGGTTGAGCTGGGCCTGGGTCGCCTTGTCCAGGTCGGAGCCAAACTGGGCAAAGGCCGCAAGTTCGCGATATTGCGCCAGCTCCAGTTTGAGCGTGCCGGCCACCTGGCGCATGGCCTTGATCTGCGCCGAGCCGCCTACGCGGCTCACGGAGATGCCCACGTTCACCGCCGGACGGACGCCGGAGTTGAACAGGTCGCTCTCCAGGAAGATCTGCCCGTCGGTAATGGAAATCACGTTGGTCGGAATGTACGCTGAGACGTCGCCGGCCTGGGTCTCAATCATCGGCAGCGCCGTCAGCGAGCCGCCGCCCAGTTTGTCTGACATTCTTGCGGCGCGCTCCAGCAGCCGGGAATGGAGATAGAAAACGTCTCCGGGATAGGCCTCGCGTCCCGGTGGACGGCGCAGCAGCAGCGAGATTTCGCGATAAGCGGCAGCGTGCTTGGAAAGATCGTCGTAGATGACCAGGGCGTGGCGTCCGCTGTCGCGGAAAAACTCGCCCATGGCACAGGCCGCGTAGGGCGCAAGATAAAGCATGGGCGCCGGTTCTGAGGCCGAGGCCGCGACCACAATGGTGTAGTCCATGGCGCCGTTGTCTTCCAGGGTCTTGACCACCTGGGCAATCGATGAGCGCTTCTGGCCCACGGCGCAGTAGATACAGATAAGATCGTTGCCCTTGTTGTTGATGATGGTGTCCAGCGCCACCGCGGTCTTGCCGGTCTGGCGGTCGCCGATGATCAGTTCGCGCTGGCCTCGGCCAATCGGAATCATGGCATCAATGGCCTTGATGCCGGTGGCCATCGGCTCGCGCACCGACTGGCGATCGATTACGCCGGGAGCCAGGCGCTCGATAGGAATATCTTTGCTTGAGGTGATGGGGCCTTTTCCGTCAATTGGCTGGCCGAGAGCGTCCACCACGCGGCCCACCATGCCTTCGCCGGTGGGCACGGCCATAATGCGTCCCGTGCGTTTGACCTCGCCGCCCTCTTTGATATGGGTGTACTCGCCGAGCACCACGGCGCCCACCTGGTCTTCTTCCAGGTTCATGGCGATTCCGGCAACGCCTTGACCGAAATCGATCAACTCGCCGGCCATGACTCTATCCAGACCATGGATACGGGCGATGCCGTCGCCCAGAGAAATGATGGTGCCTACCTCGTCCACAGAGACCTGGGATTCGTAGTTCTCGATTTGGGCGCGTATTAATTTTGTTATTTCGTCAGCCTTGATTTGTGCCATATATAAACTTTAATCCTTCGGGGTCCTTCGCTTGTGCATCTCAGCGATCAATAGATTGATCGAGAGGACCAGAGAAAACCTATGTCGCCCCGCCGGGGCTCTTCTCTTAATCTTAACGTCCCCAGCACTTACGTGCTGGGCTCAATAATTGTGCCCCGCCGGGGCTTGGATTCTTCCACTTGAAAAGATCGCCTTCAACCCGCGCGGTAAGTCTGACTTCCGGCGAACATCCTCTTGGTCTTTCTCTGTGTTCCTCTGTGGTTAAGCACTTGGTTTTGCGTTTGGTTGCAGTTGCTCAAGACGCCGTAATCTGCTGTTTGATCCTCTGGAGCTGCCCGCGAACGGAGCCGTCATAAATCGTGCTGCCCACCCTTACCACGGCGCCGCCTAAAAGGCTTGCGTCGCGGGAGTAGGTAGCGCGGACCACCTTGCCGGTCATGGCGGCGACCTTTTTTTCCAGCAATTGCTTTTCTTCCGGCGTTAATTCCCGGATGGCGCTGATACGGGCCTCGGCAATCCCCAGGCGCTGGTTCAGCTCGTGCTTGAACTGTTCGGCAATTTCGTTGATCTCGCGGATGCGCCGCTGGTCGATCAGGACCGCCAGAAAATTCCGCAGCATCTTGGAACCGCCCATGCGGCTCATGATGGCGTCCAGCAGGCCCAGCTTCTGCTTATGGGCCACGGCCGGGTTCTGCAGGACGTTGCGCAACTCCAGGCTGGAATTCACCAGCTCGGCGATGTTGCTCAACTCCTGTATGGTCTGCGCGGGATCCATACGGTTTTCCACCACAACTTCAGCAAAGGCGCGAGCGTACCTTCCGGCAACGGATGCCATTTATCGCCCGTCCTTTCTAAGCTGCGTGGCAAATTCCCGCACCAGGGCCTGATCGGCGCTCTGTCCGATCTGGATTTTCTTCTCCGCCAGGTTAACCGCCAGCTCCGCGGCAAAGGCCTTTAATTCGCGCCGGGCGGCACTGGCCGCCATGGTAATTTCCTGCTCCGTGGAGAGCACGATGCGGTGGCGCTCCTCTTCCACGGCAGCCAGCACGCGCTGTTCTTCCGCCTGGGCGCTGGCTTCGGCTTCATTGCGCATCTGGGCGATCTCGGTATCCAGGCGGGAAAGGCGACCTTCCACCTCCGCCAGCCGCCGGCGTGCCTCTTCCGTGGTCTTGCGCGACTCTTCCAGGCGCTTCTGAATGGCTTCCGTGCGGCTCTTGAAAAGCCCAGGAAGCATCTTCCTCAGCGCCACCCAGAGGATGGCAAACAGGATCACGAAGTTAATAATGATGCCCAGCCAGTATGCCTTCTCTATGCTGAGACCCGTGATCCTGGCAATGGCTTTGATCGATGCCGAGTGGCGAAGAGCTTCCTGCTGGTCGGGTTCAGGCTCCCTTCCGGCTGCTTCATTGGCGGCATGGGTCAATTCGCGTTGAGCGGTGCTGTTTTCTACGGAGTTCTCCGAGGTGGCTGGGGCTTTGGCCGAGTCTTGCTGGCTGCCTGGGAGAGGGGAGAGCGCTCCGGAAATGCCGGAAAAGAAAGTCAGTGAAAGCAGGGCCACTGAGAAAATTGAGAGGTTCTTGCGCATGCGGGAAGACATTAAGGACATTAAGGTTAGCGTCCTCCCACGGCTGCAACCGGTCTCAGAATGGAGTCAATGATTTCGTTGGCCAGGGAATCTGCCTGCTGTTGCAACATGGCCTGGGCGGCCGACTTGTCCCGCTCCAACGCTACCCGGGCGGTTTTGATCATCTCCCCGGCTTGTTTCCGGGCTGCAATCAGGGCTGCACTTCGGCTCTCCATGATCTGCTGCCGGCGGGCCTCCTGGGCCTTATAGATCTGGGCCCGGGCTTCGCGGACCCGCTGCTCGTATTCGGCTGTACGCGCCTCTGCCGATGCAATTTCCGCCTGGGCCCGCTGAATAGCGCCTTCCGTGAGGCTGTAGCGCTCGGCAAGTAGCTGCTCCATCCGCTTGTGCAGAATCATCCGGTACGAAACCCATACGATCAGCAAAAAGATGATCGTGGGAACCGAGGCAAGCAGTAATTCGCCTAATTGTCTGAGTATCTCCATTGGGTTGTTATGAATAGAAGCGACTCTGGCGTGACCAGCAAACTAACTAAAATATCATCCGCTGAACTGGAGTGTCAACGCAGGTCAGGGTAGTGTGCTTTGCCCCAGAACTCGTCTTTCAAAGGGTTCAAGGCGAAACCCAAGACCTTTGAAACACGGAGGAACCCTTCGCTCCGATCAAGGGCAAGCTTCGGAAACGGAGGAAAACAAGGAGGAACCCAAAACCGTTAACCACACATTCGCTAAGGCTCAGTACAGGCTCCGGTCACAAAGGGAACACGAAGGAAGTCTGATGGCCCGCTTACGATGAGGAGATTGAGGAACAACTACAAACCTTTTGATCGCCAGCTTCCCCACGACGCCCCACCCTTGCCTCCAGACCCGAACGCGCACCGGCGGCGCAAGAACGAGTTTCACTTTGACATGCGGAGCGAACTGTATCGCATCTTGGGGGTGGATCTGACGGCCGTTCCTGCCATTCAGGCCCTCACCGCGTACATGCTGCTGGCGGAGGTGGGAACTGATCGGTTAGCCAAATTCCGCAACGTGGAAGCCTTCGCCTCCTGGGCATGCTTTTGTCCGCACAATAAAGAAGAGTGGGGGAAAAAAGAAGAGTGGGGAAAAATCCTGTCGGCCAAGACGCGCAAGAGCGCCAACCGGGTCAATCGTGCTCTGCGGGAATCCCCACGCTCTCACACTCGACGACACGGGCGAGATGCCACGACGTTCTCTCACAAGCGGGGCTTTCCGAATTTCAGAGAATAGTGTGCCAAGCGACATAAGTCCAAAGTCCAAAAATGCCCAAAGATTGCCGCTACACCCGCTACGCCGCTACATTTCTTCCTCGGGTTTCCGAGAAGTTATTTATATACAGTTACTTACGCCCGTTAATCAACTCCAGAAAAGGCCGCCGGTTGAGACGCTACAACCCGCTACATTTAATTGCTGCATTTCCAAGCCAGCACATTTTGAATAGGTTCGTTGAAAACATTGGGCTTATTCCTTTTTATGACGACCTCAGGCCGATTTATGACGACCTGAAGTCCGGTTATGACGACCTGAGCGCTCTTTCTGACGACCTGAACGCTGTTCATGACGACCTGACCTTTGTCGATGACGACCTGAGTTAATAAGCATTCAGCACTCGGCAATCAGCATTCAGCCAACTCAATTGATTCGATAACTTTGCCCACCTGCTTCGAACTGAGACCTTGAGACAAGCCGCGAATTTGGCGGCTTGGAGGCACCCTTCGTCTCCACCCTTCGCAAACAACACGCGAAGGGTGGGGCACCTGACCGGCGTAGGCGCAACCACGTACGGGCGACCGACCCGCTGATACGAACGAGTCCGGCCTGGGCGGGACGGATGGAGTAGGGATGGAGTAGTAATGGAGTATCTAAGAGGGTGGGGATGTATTTCTAGCTACAGGGTGTACGGTTGGAAATCTCTAATTTGATCTTGCCGGTGGTTTTGGAATGACGGCAAGATCAAACAAACTTCAAGAGAAATTTTGGAACCGGGAGCGCATTAAGCAAGGCCGGTTCCAGGGCTGGCACACTTATGTCGTGGCCAGCCCGTGCATCTCCACGAGAGACCTGTTCACCTCAATATTCAGTTGTCAAAGAGCATGTTCCCACAACCCTGGGGAAGGGGCTTCATGAGCTGAAAAACGTCACTCTTATCCGTGACAGCGTGACAAGCCGCATAAACATTGGCGATCTGCGGCACGGATCACATTCCTGGCACCGAATAAGATACGTGCCAACGTTCGCTTTAAACATGGTTCCAGCGAACGATATTCGA
>DATMMY010000493.1:0-21342 GCA_035569515.1 Candidatus Solibacter sp.
TATTTCAAGCTGGGTAACTACGATCAATCGGAAGAAAACCTGCGCAGGGCCGCGGACAAGACCCCGAACGACGCCACAGTTCAGGACCATCTGGGCGAGTTGTATGCAAAGACGGGACGCTTGAAACTGGCAGCCGCCCACTGGGAGCGGGCACTGGACGAATGGAACAAGTCTATACCCGGAGATGTTGATCAGCAGGACTTAGCGCGCGTTCAAAAGAAACTGGAAAGCACCAAGATCAAGCTTGCCCAGCAACAGTAGATTCGGCAATTTCTGACCCAGGGCTGGTGCGCAGCCCCGGCACTTCGAGCTCCGGCATCGGCTTGCCCTCGAACAATTTCCGGCACGGCACTGCCAGCCACCGGGCTACCCGTGTCGCCTTCTGCCTCCGGGCGCTGTCCGAAGAAATTCCCGTCTTGGCATACATTTGGCGATATAACTTGGAGATGAACAGAAACGCCAGCCGCCCGCGCAGCGTGGGCACGCACTTTGACCGTCTCCAGACCTCGCGCATGCTGTAGAAGGTGTCCCAGACCCCCTGAGTCCTCTCGCTGATCTCATCCGTTGTCATTGTCTCGTGCGGACTGAACATCTTTGGCCGCACGTTGGCAGGAATCAGCCAATAGCGGGTGATGGGAACTCCGTCAACGTGAGGAACGCTCCCGTTCATGTTCTTCTCCCACCGATCAAAGTCCACAGTGCCTGGAAACGGTGTCATCATCACGAACTGGGCGAAGGTGAGACCCGCCTGTTTCGCCAGGGCGACGGTCGCCGCAAAGGTGTCCTGGCGGTCCGTTGGAAGTCCGAAGATGAATGATCCAAGCACATGCACGCCGTGCTCTTTGAAGGTACTGAGCCGCTTGGCCAGGCTATCGCCCGCCGAGTTGAAGTTTTTGAAGACGGACTTCAGCCCTTCTTCGGTGACCGATTCCACTCCCACCAGCGCGCCCTTGATGCGGGCACGCCGCATCGCGTCGAGAAACTGCGTATCTTCGCCGGCTTCCATCGTAATCTGAGTGAAGAAGACCATATCAGCAGGAAGCTTCGCCAGCTTCTCCATCAATTGGAACCGCTCGGAGCGCATCTCTCTCAGCTCCCTGACGCGTGCCGCGTTGTCTTGCTTCTCCGCGAGTTCAATGTCGGTAAGAGTTACGGGATAGAAGTTATCGTCTGCAAGCGCGATGAAGCGGAACCCGAGACGCCGCAACTGGACGATTTCTTCGATTACGATGTCCGATGCGCGCGGCCTCGGCTTCTGACCGTCGGTGCGCCACACCGAACAAAACGAACAGTGTTTCGGGCAACCGCGCACTGTTTGCACTGAGGCCCACATGTAACGATTGCGTGGGGCGAGTTCCCAGCGCGCGGGCAGGAACTGATCTCCCGAAATCCGTCCGCCTTCATAAGTACGCTGGATCGTCCCTCGCACCACGTCGGCGATCACCTGCGCCCAAACGACGTCTCCATCGCCTTTGACGACCGCGTGCGCCCCGCCAAGTTCAAAGGCCTCTTCCGGATACAGAGTTGCATGGATGCCTCCATATACCACCCAGGCTCCCCGCTCGCGAGCGATGCGTCCGATGTGCATGCCTCGCAGAGCATTGCCGGTATGGATGCCGATGCCCACTATATCGCCAAGCTGGATGCGATCGGGCTGAGTCTGTTCAAGGGTCTCGTCGGTGACCAAGGGGTCGCCGTACTCGAGCGGGGTCGCGGCGGCAAGCACATACAACCATCGTGGCGTGATCACGCCGATTCCAAACGAAGAATCACTGGGATTGATCAGGTGTACGCGCATTGCAGACGTATGCCTCCTTGGCATTGTCTTTCTGTTCTTGAAGCATCCGATGTGGTGAGTGAGGTGGAGCTGCCGTTAACCCTTATGTACGTGTATTTGCCCGCATAATAAGGGCAGCAGTCGCAAATCGGTCGCGGGAATTACGCAAAAGTCGCTGTCTTTCCGCAAAGTGTGACTGGCAGACGATTTACTAGCAGTTCGAAATTACCCAATTACCAGATCATCTAACTACCAAGTCCTTCTTCAGTCCTTGGCTTCTTCCAGCTGTCCTTGCTCAACCTTCTCCTGGCATTCGATGCAATGGCGGGTCCAGGGCACGGCTTCCAGACGTTTGGAATTGATTTCATTACCACAGGCAAGGCACTCGCCGAATGTGCCTTCACGGATCCGTTGAAGCGCTACTTCTACCATTTGCAAGAGCTGGCGATCATTGTTGCTCTGGGAAAAGAGAAACTCTTTGGTGTAGGAGCTGGCGGCCCGGTCCGCAATGTCCTGCGCAGTGTCCTGATCGGCGGTACGTCCGTCTTCTTCAGTGCGGCTCACGGCTCTTCGCAAAGATTGTTGCCGCTCTTCCAGCCGCTTTTTGAATATGTCGAGCTTCTTCTTATCCATGGTCTTCGATAAACTATCAATCTTATTCGCCATATTTGTAACCGTCAAATTATTACGGTAAACATAAGATGCCGTTTGCGCGCGAATCGATCTGAATTGATTCGAGATTTCAGCCCGATTGGTTTTCCCCAAAAGAAAAAAGCGGCCCAAAGGGCCGCCATAAAGAGGCAAGGGAGGGAGGGAAGATCTCAGGGAAGGCGATGCAAGATGAAGTCCAAGCAAATGCCCAGACGCTCGGATTGGGAAAATCGATGATCTTGGAAGAGGATTAAATCCATTTAAGTTTACGACCTCTTTTGTGTGCCTATGCCTAAAGCAACTTAGGAACCAAAGGCTTTTGGCCAACCTGAAAATCCCTGACTCTCATCTTAAAATGATTGTTTTCATTGATTTGTGGTGTGAGTGTGAAATTTATCCATGGTCTGCATCATTAGGTATCTAACCCAGCGATGATAAATGTTGGCATCTGTATGCCATGTTTAGGTAGATCATTGCTTATGTTGGCCCTTGTTGTGCTCTTCCATGGCTTTGAGCTTATTCAATAGGGCCTTATAGCTGATTTTCAGGATCTTCGCTGCCTGGCGGCGATTCCAGCGGGTCTGGGCCAACACTCGTTCAATGGCTTCGCGTTCAGCCTGCATGGCTGCCCGGCGCCCAATTTCCAGCAAGGAAGGCATCTCGAACTCGCTCATGTTGCCGTTGGCCTGAATCGGAGACACAGCGGCCGGTGGAACGACTCCGCCATTGCCTTCCCCAGCGGCTCCCGGCTGCAAAGTCAGCGAGGAAACAATCGGCTTATGCGTGGAGAGTTCGCGAATGATCTGGGCTTCATTGCCCACGATCACGTACCTCTTCACCAGATTCTCTAATTCGCGGATATTTCCAGGCCAGGTATATTCCATAATCCGGCTTACGGCATTCTCGCTAAACTTAGGCGGATGCTTACCGTAATGCTCGCTGTACTTGGTGAGAAAGAAATCGAGAAAAACCGGAATCTCTTCGCGACGCTCGCGCAGCGGCGGTATATGGATGCTGACCACGTTGAGCCTGTAGAAAAGGTCTTCACGGAACACGCCTTCTTCTACGGCCCTCTCCAGAGGCTTATTCGTTGCGGACAGCACACGCACATCCACCTGGATGTCGCGCTTGCCACCCAGCCGCGAAAATTCGTGGTCCTGGAGGACATGCAGAAGCTTGGCCTGCAAAGCCGGATGCATCTCGCTGATTTCATCCAAAAATATCGTCCCGCTGTTGGCCTGCTCGAATTTGCCCAGTTTCTGGCGGTTTGCGCCCGTAAATGCGCCCGCTTCATAGCCGAACAATTCACTTTCCAGCAACTCATGGGGAATGGCTGCGCAATTTATTTTTACAAAGGGCTTGTCGCAGCGCGAGGATTCGGCGTAGATCATGCGCGCCACCACCTCTTTGCCCGTGCCGCTTTCGCCCCGGATCAGCACAGTGGCAGTTGTATCGGCGACCTGCTCAATCGTCATTTTGACTTCTATCATTTTGGGGCTGGTTCCGAACAACATGGTGAAGTCAGGCTGGCGGCGAACCTGCTCGCGCAGGTGGGTCACCTCGCTGTACAGCCGCTGGGTATCCAGTACTTTCATGATCCGAACATCGAGCTCCTTGGGATCCACGGGCTTGCTGATGTAATCGTCTGCGCCCATTCTGGAGACCTTAAAGATTGTCTCAGGATCCTTATTGTCTGAAAGAATCATGACAGAGAGCACAGGCTTCATCTGTTTCAGACGCTGAAGAATCTCGCCTCCCGCCATGCCGTCGACGGACATGTCCAGCAATACCAGGTTTGGATCGAAAGCGCGGAAGGTCCGCAATGCTTCCTGGCCGGTGGGGGCCAAACTTACTTCAAAGCTGCGGCGGGATAAATGCGAAGCCAGATACCTTGCCATGACTACGTCATCATCAATGATCAGTACGCGGGTCTTCGAGTTCATTCCGGTCTCCGGGACGAAGCAGGATGGGGAACGTTTGGGTGCAATCCAGTCAGGCAAGCAACCTACAAATTGCATCCCGATTCCATTTTCAGGTATTTGGATGCCAAGCAGCAACTTGGAGTTGGGCACAAACAGGCATTCCCCTGCCTAACTTAGAAACAATAATGATCCTTGCATTTTGGGACAAATACGGCCCCAAGGCTCGGGGCCGAGTGATTTTTGTTCGGGCTGCTCCAGGAACAAGACCTGGCTAGGAAGAAGACCTCTTGCTGGGAATGAAGTGATAGGGTGGCCAAGGTCCACTCATCACTACCTCAATGCCGGGTAGATGACGGCTGGCCATCTGATAGCGGTTCTGGTACTTCTGCACCTGTTTGTGTTCAATTAAATGGGCGATGTCGATGAGCATATGGCCGGACTGAACTTTGCGGCAGCAGATGTCCTGGTCGAGCGGATCAAAGATCTTGTTCACTTGAACGGAGAGAGCTCGTGCCTTGGTCTGGCGTTCCCTCTGGCGTGAAGCCTTTTCACGTAACTTCGTAAGATACTCGCTGCCCACAGTGGTCGGCAGCTCAATTTCTTCCAGTGCCTGGCGCAGAGACCCATCTTTCACCAGGAGCTTCAAATGCATTTCGGCTTTGCCCTTGAGCCGGCTGACACTTTCAACGAAGGCTTTACGATTCAGACGGACGGCGCGGCGGAGCGCGTCATCATTGTCGAAAACCGTGCCAAACCGGAATGGCAGCACGGTGGTCCGTTTAAAACACTCGCCCACTACATGCGCGTGTTGCAGCAGGGCTTGCTGGCCCAAATCACCAGCAGGAACATATTCGCTGACAATGACCGCGAATTCGCCGCTGGGATATCCAAATGTTTGGGCATCGCCGATGCCTTTTAGACCTTCAACCGGAAACGGACGACGTGCGCGCGTGTCGCCTTGAAATGCCTGCTGCTCAGTGATGCAGTACGCGTACCATGCCATGGGTATGCCTCTCCTTGGTGGAAAAACGTCTGGACGGTATTCAGTTGTGCTAACGGGCGTAACACTTTGCGAAGGAGTAATGAGCGAGTTTATCTGGGACTCATTACCAAGGAGCCGGCAGGTTTTCCGGCGTACACTGCTATCCTAGTCTGACTTTGTAAGAAAAGCAACAGCAGCAACACAGGACTTTAACATTTTCTCATGTCAACCGTCCAAGACAAAAGACACCTTATTAAGTTCCAGTTCGGTTATTTTCTTATAAAGCTATATTTATCAAATATTTGCATAATATTGTTCAGAAGCTCTTGCATTGAGTCAGGCGGCGCTCAGGAACCTGCCTCGGTTCGGCGGGTACCTTCCCCGCCAGGACGAAGAGGGCAACCACGCATTTACAGGTGTTCCCAGGGTCATGTCCCGCTGGCAAACCACGTCTGGCTGCATTATGCCCGCAGACGGCATCTCACAAATGCCGGACTGTTCTGCCGGATTGTTGTCCCTAAGTGTTGGAACCTTCCCCTATGCAGGCCCAAGATGTCTTACAACCCGGTTCTTACCCTCCCGAACGTTTTGTGGTTGAAGTGTTCTCCGAGTTGCAGCAGGAGACGATCCAGAACCGATGGCAGCATATCAACGTACTACTTCGGTTGAGCATGCTGACTGGGCTTCAGATGCAACTCGATGCCACCCTCAACCTCCTGTGCGACATGGCCGGGGAAATCGCGTCCTTTGAAAAAGCCCTGATCTATTTTTGGGATGAAGGGCAGGAACATGTGCAGCTGAGGATTGTACGCGGCTTCAAAGAGCAGATTGTTGGAGCCGAGGGACTCTCCAGCGGAAACATCCTGGATTTCTGGGCGACCAAGCATGGCCGTCCGCTGCTGGTTACGCGCGGCCATAATATTCAGGCTGATGCTCTGCTGGAAATGGTGGAGCAAGACGCGGCCCTGGCAATCCCGCTCTTTGTCAGCAACCGGGTGATCGGCTCCATGCAGTTATTCTCCGGCGCCGAACACCACTTCAACAAAGAAGATGCTCAACTGCTTTGGGTCCTCTCCCTGGTTGCCGAGAACCTCCTGACCCGCGAGTATACCAATGAAGGGCTGCTCCGTTTTGCCTTTACGGACTATCTCACGGGTTTGAAGACGCGCGGATATTTTGAGCAACAATTGGACCTGGAGTTCAAAAGGGCGGAGCGCCGCCGGCAGAAATTCGCCATCTTGATGATCGATATCGATCATTTCAAGAACCTGAACGATACTTTCGGGCATCATGTAGGGGACCAGGTGTTGCGGGATGTGGCGTCGATCCTGATGAAAGACATGCGCGAGGTCGATACGGTGGCCCGCTATGGCGGTGAAGAATTCGTGATGATCCTGCCGGAAACCACTGAAGCCGGGGCCGTTTATGTGGCCCAGCGTCTCCGGAAGGCGGTGGAGCAGGCGAATTTTTTTGCGGGCTCCCCCCAGTCAATTCAGCATCTCACCATAAGCATCGGTATTGCAGTTTTCGACACCGATGCCCAGTTCAAGCGAGACCTGATCGAATTTGCGGACGCAGCGCTCTACACCGCTAAACGGGGAGGGCGCAACCGCTTGGTCTGCTATTCGGAGCTGTCCAGGCGTGAAGCTAGAGAAGTATCATGAATAAAAATAACTATGAGCACCATTCCTCGTAGCGACGTAGCACAGCCGTCACCCAGCAGATTCCCGTCCGAGGTGGGAAGCGACGTCCGCAGCAGCGCGCGGATCGGCGCCAAACCGCGAAACTGGCGGGTGATCCATGCATGCGAATATGCGCGTGATGTCCTTCCTGTCGTCGAAGGACAGGTGACCGCCGGCATGCGGCCCTACATTGTCACTCCGCAAGGCGCCGGTACGGCGGAACTTTACCTGGCGAAAAAAGATTTGGAGCAGCGCGCAACTCTTTCGCTGCTGCGCGCCTGGCAGGACGTGCGAAATTGGCGAAAATCAATCCTGGAGTGCGATCCGGAAAACACCTCCGATATTGTTCACGCTCACTCTTTTGCCGCGGGCATGGCGGCGGTGCGCGGATTCTCGTGCGTGGTTTACGACCTTACTTCCTGCATCGAAGAGATGGCCATCGCGTCGGGTCAATGTGAGCCGGGCAGTTGGATGGGCAGGTCGTTCCGTGTGGCGGAGCAGTTTGTCCTTACCCGCGCCGAGGCTGTGATTGTGCATTCCCTGGGCATGAAATCCGCCGTGGAAGAACGCGGCGCTCCCAAAGAGGGCGTGTTCCTGATTCCCGAGCCGCTGAGCTTCGAGGAAGAAATTCTGCTGCCGAAGTCCGATTCTTTGAAACCCGATTCTTTCTATGAGCGCCTGGGCGTGCCGGCTGGCGCGACTACTTATTTCGTCCCTCAATTTCTGACCGATGAAGGCGAGGCCCTCGGGACCGCAGCCTTAAGCGTGTTAGAAGCCTTCGCGCTGCTGGTGGGAGAGTTGCCAGGATCGCGATTGCTGGTGGGAGCCACTCGAGCACGCGCAGCCCTGTTCGCCAGCCATCTGGAGCGGTTAGGAATAAGGGACCAAGTGCTTCTGGTTGAAGACGACCTCGTTTCGGCTGCCATGCGAAACGTCGATGTCCTGATCGCAATGGAACAAGTTCCGGCCGACTTAACCATCGCTCGACAGCCGAATGAAGTCTGTCTCGATGGGTTGAGGCTGGGCGTGGCCCTGCTGGCCGCCGATGTACCGAGGAACCGGGACGCCAGCCCTGATGGCCGCGGCTGCCTTTGGTTCAACTCCGACGATGTGCGTGATCTAAGCCATCGCATGGCTTTCCTGGGCAGCAATCCCGATTTCCGTTCTGCACTGGCCAACTCCGGCCGCACGTGCATTTTTGAGACCCGGAACAGCGCCGCTGTAGGAAGAAAATATGACGCAGCCTACCGCTATGCCATCAACCGCAAGAAATCAGGAGGCAGATCCAATATGGCCAGCCTTCAGCCGGCCGTTTCGGCCAATTGGTGACATTGGGTAATTTGGGCCCCGCCGATTTTTTTTGGTCATTTTTCTGACCAAGGGCAGGAACAGGTCACTTCGATTTTCTTTCTGACCACCAACGCCGGACCGCTACCACCGACCACAGGGCCTCGATAACACCAAATGGCCATGCTCCCTGCAGAAAGCCGTAAATGGAGCCGAGCACGCAGGCAAAGGCAAACGCCAGGATGAACCAGGTGCTCACATGGTCCAATGTGTAGCACACGAACATCAGCGTTACCGCAAAGAGTCCAAAAAGTGTCAGCCGGTCCATGGTGTGCCCACTTGCCGTTCGCATTTATAGCAGTTTAGGAATTTATTGTAGTCATTGGAATCAGCTTTAGCGCCACCAGCGCTAAAGCGCCATTTCATTTGACAATATCTTTCCCCGGCCTGAAGGCCAGGGCTTCCACCAAAACAGCTACACTATTTCCTAAAATGCCATAAGAGCGTTGTAGAACCTGTAGGTCGGTTATTTGCCGGACTTCTTGCCGGTTGCTTTAGAGCTTTCGGCCTTGGCTGCAGCCCGTTGCGCCAGGGCGTATTCCACGACCCTCTGCATTTCCTGCACGGGAGCGGGCTTGCCGCTCCAGGTTTCGAATTGACGCGCACCCTGCTGCACAAACATCTCGGAACCCAGGATCACATGCATGCCCCGCTCACGGGCAATTTTCACCATCTTGGTTTCCGCCGGCGTATACACCATTTCGAAGAAATACTTAGCTTTGAATTCCTGCTCCGTAATGGGCAATGGATCTTTATTGCCTTCCATGCCAACAGGGGTGGCGTTGATGATGACGTCAAATTCAAGTTTCTTAAGCTGGCTTCGGTTGATGACTTTGGCCTTTGCCTGTTTGGCCAGCTTCTGCGCCGGGCCCGCCGTACGGTTCAGAATGGAAACCTCTGCGCCGCGTTCCTTTAAGCCAAACACGGCTGCACGCGCAGCCCCTCCCGCGCCCAACACCAGGATCCTGGCGCCTTGAAGATGGATACGCTGTTCCAGAGGACGCACCACGCCGGCTACATCGGTATTGAAGCCATACAGCTTGCCATCCTGGGAGCGCACGACGGTGTTGCAGGCTCCGATCTTCGCTGTCAGAGCGTCGGTCTTGTCCAGGTGTTTAATGATCTCTTCTTTGTAGGGCATGGTGACGCTGAGACCGTGAATCGGTATGTCTCGCACGCAAGCCAGCAGATCGTCCAGAGATTTGGCATGGAGCGCCAGATAAACTGCGTTGACGTTTTCCCGCCGGAAGGCGGCATTCAACATGCCAGGAGAGAGCGAATGGGCAATGGGATCGCCCGCGACCCCATAGACGCGTGTAGCGGCGTCCACGTGCTCAATGCGGTAGGTTTCCCGCAGGGTGCGAGCGGCAATCTGTCCGGGAGCCGTTTCTTCGCCAGGAGAGGCAGCGGCAAACGTAAATTGGCTCCCCGCGCGCACCGCCAGCACGCGGCTTATGATCCCCTGCTCCCCCATACAGAGGCCAATCAGCGAGTCCGCATGGCTATGCTGCTCCAGAAACTTCATCATGATCACGTTGTCATACAGGGAGCTGGCCGTGGTTACGATCTTGATGAAGTCGGCTGGATATTGCTTCATCTTGGTAAGGACCTCTTCCAGCTTTCTGGTGGAGCGGAAGTCGTGATAGGAGAGGATCAGGTTGGCAGAGCGGCGCAGCCGGGCAAAATCGGCAGGTTTTAGGTGGGACGCCGTCTCAAGTTCCACGTCTACTAAATGGCACCCCTGGTTAGCAGCCTTGACCAGGGTGTCGATTTGCGTGGCGATCGATCCCCGGAACCGGCCGCCGTTGGCCGCCCGCCTGCAGGTAGCCACAATGAGGGCTTCCGGGTGATATTCAACAAAACCCTTGATCTTTGGAAGCGCCAGGGCGGGGTTGGTCAGGTAGTCTAACCTGAACTCAATAAAGGAGTTCTCCCGCACGATCGCATCGGCTTTTTCCACCATTTCAACGGGATTAGCGGCTGCGATTGCCACACAGATGCGTGGCAGCCTTGCCGGTAAAAAACGGGGTGTGTACGTAGCTGAGATCCCGCTCATATGGACAAACTAGCAATCATACGTGACCGAAAATCACAGATGCAAGCCCGGAATGCAAGGGTGAAATGCACTTCTGTACCCAGGCGTATCTCTTAAGTAAATAAGAGTTTAGTTGACCCGCCTTCGAGCGCTCTGCTACGGTCCAGCCAGACCTGTGTGTCTTGGGGTGCTTGCTATCCCCGTCCAGGAAGGGTAAAGACCATGAAAAAAGTCGTATTGGCGCTTTCGGTTCTTAGTTTCGGGCTTTGTTTCGGACAGGGGGCGCAGCCATCGCAACCCCAGGGGACTCCTGGTTTGGGAGCGGTGCAGATCAGCAAGTTTGGCCGCGTGGAGAGCGCAAATGCGCCCACCGCATCCGACATGTATTGCTCCGGGTATATCACTAACGAGAAAGTGCCTGAGACCCATTACGTGGTTGGCGGGTGGAACAGCCCGGACCAGACGAAGTACGCCAGTTCCAACGATTGGATGTATATCTACGGCGCCGGCATCAAAGAGGGCGACAGACTCCAAATCATCCGCCGCGTGCACGATCCGAACAGCTACGAACCTTACAGAGGGCAAAAAGCCGCGGTGAAGGCAGCCGGGCAGACATACTTTGAGCGTGGCTACGTCCGCGTTGTAAATGTGCAGCGCAACGTGGCAACCGCTGTTACGGAGTTGAGCTGCGCCGATATGATTCCGGGCGATATCGCTATTCCTTTCGTAGAACGGGAGAAGCCGGTCTATCGCAATGTGAAGTTGGACCGGTTTGCCGTGGCCAACGGCAAGACCACCGGCAGGATCATTATGGCCAATGAATTCGATACGCTCGCCGGCTCGAAGCACAAAGTTTATCTGAACATCGGTGCGGACAAAGGATTGAAAGTGGGGGATTACCTGCGAGCCACCCGCACTTACTATCGCACCTACACCGATCGAGAGATGGGGTTGTCCGGGAAAGCTAAGGAAAACGAGGACACGATGTACAGGACCGCTCCGAAACTTACGAAAGGCATTATTACGGAGCTGCCTCGACGCACCATCGGCGACATGATTGTCCTGCATGTTCATCCACATAGCGCAACGGCCATGGTCATGACAGCGCTTGAAAACATGCAGGTAGGCGACGGTGTGGAGCTTATGGATGAGGCTGAAACGACTCCTGCTCCCGCTGCTGCGGCTGCTCCTGCTGAAGCTGCGCCTGCGGCCGCGCCCAATGCTCCTACGATTACCTGCAGTCCTTCACCCTCGCATGTGCGCGTGGGAGAAACATCAACCATCTCCTGCAATGCCGCCAGTCCCGATAATCGTCCGGTGACTATCAGCTTCAGCTCGACTGGAGGGAAGCTAACGCCCGGCAATAGTCGAGCCACCCTTGATACTACCGATGCCGGTGCAGGACCTGTCAGCGTGCGGGCCACTGCCACCGATGACCGGAACATGAGCTCTTTTGCGGTAGCGACCATTAACGTGGAACCTGCTCCCGCCCCGCTGCCTACGGCGCAGAAGATCAACCAGCTGGAATTTAAGCCCAATAGCGCCTACGTGGATAACCGGGCCAAAGCCATTCTGGATGATGTCGCCTTGAGGCTGCAGCAGGATCCAAAGAGTGTGGTGATGTTGTCCGGCTCAGCCGATGAGAAGGAAACTCCCAAGCTGGCCAATCAACGCGCCCAGAACGCCATGGCATACCTTACAAAATCAAAGGGCATCGATAGCGGCAGGATCCAGGTCAAAACTCAAGCGCCCTCCGGACGCATTGTGGACGTCTGGTCCGTTCCAGCCGGAGCCAGCATGCCCCAGTAGCGAAGGGCATTCCCCTCAAGCTTGAGAAATGGTGTAATTGCAAGAAGACATAATTTCAAAAAAATGCACAAGGCTTCCCGAAAAATAGCCGCTACGCCGCTACATTTCTCTGGTTTTTTCGAGAAACTGCAAAATACGGCATCCCAACCCGGAACATTTGAATAGACGCGTTGAAAATATTGAGGTTATGGGTAACGAGGTGCTTTTTTGTAACGACTCGAGGCCGATTTGTAAGACCTTGAAGACCGTTTGTAAGACCTTGAGCACGGTTTGTAAGACCTTGAAGGCCGTTTGTATGACCTTGAAGTCCACGTGTAAGACCCTCTTGAGCCCGGCTTGTAAGACCTCAAATCCAACGATTCGACAGCTCTTGCGTCACCCTGCTTCGAACTGAGACCCTGAGACAAGCCGCATTTTTATTGGGTTGAAGCAGCACCGTCCCCCACCCTTCGCAAAAAACGCGAAGGGTGGGGCACCCGATCGCGGACGCGACTGCGGATTCGCATTCCTTCGCTCTGGCTGGACACACGAAGACGACCAGAGAATTTACCCCTTAATGTTCGGCGGGACAGAACCGGACCAATTACCGCCGACAAGATTATCCATCGTCTTCGCACAGCTACAGTATTTCCAGACCACAAAATGCCAAAACTATAGTTACATTAACGCCCTGCTAAATTTCACTAATTTTCCTATTCCCCTGGATTCTGCAAGTGTTATTTTATGTAGGACTTAAAGCCGTCCACGACTACTGCCGAAAAGCGAAGGATGTGTCTCTCTTGCCATTCAAGTGATGGCCTCCCCCCTTGGAGAGAGGAAAAGAGGCCTTTTAACGATGGGTCCCATGACAGGTATTGCCGGAAGCTCTCCGAATCCGGGCTCTCCTCCTGATTCGCGCCTGATGTGGTGGCATCCTCAGGACCTCTTCCGTACCAGAAACAATTCCGGCACTCTACGGGTGCTGGCGGTTTGGCTCGGCATCTGTGTCGTATCGACCCTGGCGGGTCTTCTGACCACTACATGGCACGCTATTCCCATCCACTTTGGCCCCCTTACAGTGGACGTGAGCTTCTTCCCGTCTCTTACGCTCTGTCTTTTGCTGACCCTATGGCTTGGCCCTTTCTGGGGAATTGTTCCCGCATATGTCACCAGCTTCGTTCTGGCGCTGCATAACGGAATGCCGCTGGCAACCACCGCCATCTTCAGCCTGTCCACTCCCATCACGATCACTGTACTGTGGAGTTCTGCGGCCATGCTCGGGGTGTCGCCGGCGCTGCGGAAGGGGCGCGACCTGGCGCGGTTCGCCGTGCTGTCGCTGATCGCGACCGGGACATCTTCTGTAGGCGCCATGGTTTGGAGTTATACGCACGGTGAGCAATTCTCCAAGGCCCAAGCCACCTGGCAAGGATGGGTGATTGGCGACTCACTGCAGATCATCCTGGTGGTTGGCCCGCTATTATTTTTCATTCATACTCCTGTGCAAAGATGGTTCACTGCGCAGATTCCGGTTGCGCCCCGCCTTGCACTGAACGTCAGGTTCTATCTGGCGGTATTTATCTTGGTCTTTGCGGCCATGATTGCCGCCGGAGCTACCGCCGGACATATTTTCCTTTCGTCGCTGGGTGGCGGCCAAGGGGGCGAGACGATTACTCTCAGCGCTCTACACAAGACGCTGAGCCAGGCAACATTCTTTGTCAGCGTCTATGCCGGCGTTTTCCTGACCGCGGTGATGGTCTTCTCTTTTACTCTCGGCAGTGATTTCGAGCGCATTCTCGCGGACATTCGTGCGCGCAAGCAGGCCGAGCAAGAACTTAATGTAGCCAAGGAAGCTGCAGAAGCCGCCAACCGGGCCAAGAGCGAGTTTCTGGCGAACATGAGCCACGAAATTCGGACCCCAATGAATGGGGTGATCGGCATGACAGGGCTGCTGCTCGATACGGAGATGACGGCTGAGCAGAGGGAATATGCGGAAACCGTGCGTAAGTCCGGGGAGGCATTGCTTACCGTCATCAACGACATTCTCGATTTCTCCAAGATCGAAGCCGGCAAACTGAGCATTGAGTCTTATGCATTCGATCTCCGAACGGTGATCGAGGACGTTGCCGAAATACTCGCCCCGTGGGCAGACGACAAGGCGCTGGAAGTGATTGTCCGATATCCGCGCGATCTCCCCTGCAGCTTTGTGGCAGATGCCAGCCGCATCCGGCAGGTGGTCACCAATCTCGTTGGTAATGCCATCAAATTCACCCAGACAGGGCATGTTCTGATCGCCGTGGAGTGTGAGAGGCAAGAGGCGAAATCCTCTCGCATGCGGATCTCCGTGACCGATACCGGGATCGGCATTTCCAAAGAAAAGCTTGGGTTGCTGTTTCAGAAATTTACTCAGGCAGACGCCTCAACAACCCGAAGGTATGGTGGTACAGGACTCGGCCTGGCGATTTCCAAACGATTGGTGGAGCTTATGGGCGGCTCAATCGGCGTGAGCAGCCAGGCCGGGGAGGGCTCGACTTTCTGGCTCTCGATGCCGCTGCAATTCGATCCTCAACCTGTCTTGCCGGCCAACCCGGTTGCCCACCTGTCAGGCTTGCGCGTGCTGGTGGTTGAAGGACACGAAACGATTCGCCGTACACTTGAGGCGCAGATCTGCTCGTGGGGAATGCGCGGCGCAAGTCTTGGCTCGGGTCAGGAAGGCTTGCTGTCCCTTCGTACCGCCGAGAAGCAAGGAGATCCTTACTCCATCGTCATTGTCGATCTGCTTATGCCGGGTGTGGATGGGACCCAGCTTGCGCAGATAATCAAATCCGATCCAGCGCTGAATACGACTGCCGTGATTATGCTCACGTCTGTGGGGCAGGTCAGGCATGCGATGCGGATGCTTGGCAGCCAAGTTGATGCAAGCCTGATCAAGCCAGTACGACAGGCGCAATTGCTGAACGTGCTTGCCGCCGTGCGGCCCAAGAAGGCGGAAAAGCGAACAGACCCGGATTCAGCCCTGGGCGCTCACCTGGAGTCCAGGCTCGTGTTTCGCCAAAACCAGGCCATGTTTGGCCAGACGTTTCCGGATACGCGTTTGCGCGTGCTGGTGGCCGAAGACAATATCGTTAATCAAAAGGTCACCACCCGCATGCTGGAAAGACTCGGGCTGCGAGCCGATGTGGCCGGCACCGGCCGCGAGGCGGTTGAAATGTGGGGGCTCGCTCCCTATGACGTTGTGTTCATGGACTGCCAGATGCCCGAGATGGACGGCTGGGAGGCCACCGCAGAAATTCGCAGACGCGAAGGCGCACAGCGACACGTGAACATTATCGCCATGACGGCTGAAGCGCTGTCTCGCGCCCGCTGTATCGAAGCCGGCATGGACGATTTCATACCCAAGCCGGTCAAGTTCGAGGATCTGGCAGAGGTCCTGCAGAAGTGGACGCCGCCTGCAAATGTGCAAGTCTAGCCATAGATTCCCGAAGATTGCCGCTACACCCGCTACGCCGCTACATTTCTCCCTCGGTTTGCCGAGAAGTTATTTATATACAGTTACTTACGTCAGTAAATCAGCTTCAGAAAAAGCAACCGGTTTTGCCGCTACAACCCGCTACACTGTAAAGAAAGCATTCAGCACTCGGCAAGCAGCATTCAGGCAGTTCAACTGATTCGACAATTCTGCTTCACCCCTTGGCTGAACTGAGACCTTGAGACAAGCCGCATTTCTATTGGCTTGGAAGCAGCATCGTCACCCACCCTTCGCAAAAAACGCGAAGGATGGGGCACCCGACGGCGGACGCGACTGCGGATTCGCATTCCTTCGCTCTGGCTGGACACACGAAGACCAACCCAAGAAAGAGACCACGAAAGTTAACGTCCTCGCGGATGACAGCAGGTTGTAAGGAGCCCGTGCTTCGGCCAGTCTAAAGCACTCAGCCAGCTTCAAACTGTTGAAGACAAAACTGAGACCACAGCTTAACCGGGCTTTAGAGACGCTGCAACATTGGGGGGTGAATCTCGAGTGCCGGGACTTAGGGAAGCAACACCTTCAAGCCATTGGTACACTGCGGGCGACGAAATTCGGCAATGTCGCGGGAAGTTACGCCTCGCTGACTTTCAGAGAATCAATTTCGTTGAGAATAACCTGCAAACGCTGTTCCAGTTGTTTCTTGGTGCGCGGTTTCCGCTCTTTTTTTACGAATTCCCCGTAATTTGCGATTGACATGCGGTAGTAGTCGGCGGTCTTGCTCAGCAGATCGACTTTCTGATCGTTTTGTATGGACATAGTGTTATTGTAAGCCAATCCGTTGCAGAGGGATACTGGTTTCAGCGCAGATGGTGTAAACAAAGACTTTCGAGGGAAGCGCGACACGCACCGAAGGACATTGTCAACTTTTACAAACAGAATTGAAAAGAACAGGATGAAGACCGGAGGTTGCACCATGGCATTTACACCACTTCTTCAGAGAGCCTGGGGCAGGAAGCCAAGAAATATGACATGGAAATTTAAAGCGTCCATGGTCTGGCTGGCAATCCTATGCGCGCTTTGGACATGCGGGTTTTTCTTGCTGACATCGCTGGACGCCGGCAACCGGGAGCTCGCCAGCAGAGTGGGCGAGGTCTTAGGTGAAATGAGCGGGGTCTTGTTGGCAATTGGATTAATCGTGGTCTTTACCCGACCAAAGCTCTAGTTAAGGCGTTCAGATTTAAGGAGTCGAATATGCAATCCCTCTCCCAAAACTCAATTGCTTTTTTTATGTGCTGGGCTCAATAATTGCGCCTCCTTCGACTACGCTCAGGACAGGCTCTCCGGGGCTGGGGCGCCCCCTTTTTTTGCTTTTGCCAATTTTGAATCGTAGGTGCGAGCCAGGAAATCGTAGAGCACCATCTCCTGGGCGTTCTGGGCGGAACGGAACATTCGATTCAGATGCATATGGACGTAGCTGGAGGCCAGCTCCGGGATTGTTTGGGAAAGCTCATCCGATTGTCTTTTTTCTTCCAGTTCAGCCTGGATGGTTTTCAGCCGCTCCGAATAGGGGCCGACCGTGGATCGGATCAGGTGCAGAAGTCCATCCACATCTTCGTCAGCCCCGATGATTTTCTCCAGAGCTGACCGGTGGGTGCGGAATTTCTCCGAGATCTGCTTTTTGTATCGTTGGTTCACAGAGAAATTCTTTTCGTAATGTTTTCCCAGGTTGTTGACCAGCACCCGTCTGGCGTTCAGGTTCATTCCTAACCCGGAAAGCAGGCGGTCTACGCTGTAACAAGCCACATGCCAGCGCGGCGTGGTTGTGCCGGTCGCAGCAAGAATATTGAGCAGTTCAAGCACCAGGTCACTGTCAAGGTGAAAGAGACGCTCCGCAATGTGAATGCCCGCCAGACCGCCGTAGCGTTCAACTTCGCGCTCATAGGTATCGAACTGCACCCGCCATATCGTTCCTTTTTGAATCCCCGGGTTTACACATTCCCAGAGCTGCGGCAGGAGATCACGGCCCAGTGTTCTGCGATCTCCATGGAATCGAATCCGCAAATGCAGGTTAGGGTCACTGTAACGGATGAAGAACCAGCGGTCCACGGTTCCGGCGGCAAAGGCACTCTGTATCAAGGGCCTGATCGACTGAACCAGCAGGCGGTCCATGTGCGATGCGCTGGCGTAGATCTTGGCATAGAGCCACTCCGAGCCCGGTAAAAAGCTCCGGAGTTCCACGGGAACTGCGCTGGATGCAAGCGGTTTGGACAGCGGTAGTGCGGATTCGTGCGCGGCAGGGTGCCTGGCATCGTACTGGTTGAGGCCATTAGACTCACGGGACTCACCGGATGCGTCAGATGCGTCAGACTGGCGGGACTTGCCGGGCCCAGACTTTGATCCGGCTTCCGATTGTTCCGGCTTGGGGTTGCGAACGAACGGGATGACTACTTCATTTACAAAAGTTCCTTCCGGTCCTCGCACGCAAAGGTCCTGGGGATCGTGAAGCATCTCAACCAGCCTGGCCTCCGGATGTTTCTTGATGTATTCAACAAAGGCTTCTACGCTGAGAACGTTGTCAAAATCGATGAGAAGCTGATTGTCCGCCTCGGTAAGATAGACGAATCGCGGAATTTTTTTCTTTTTGCGCCACGTGTCCACAGCCCGCAGGCGGTCCGGGCCTTGGGGTTTGCTCAACGCTTCGATGCCTTCCTTGGTCAGCCTCCATCGTGCGAGTGAAAAGATGATGTTTCCGGAGATAACTCTAGGCAGGAATCCGGCCTGGTCCAGAACGCCCCAATTCCATCCCACCGAGGCAACGCCCTGCATTTGCAGCATGCAAAGGAATTTATACAGCTTGAGGTTTCTGGGGTTAGCGTAGCCGTGCGCGGTCGTCATCCTGGGCAGGACTTCACATCCCAGGCGGCGGGAACGCAAGACGATCCGGTTGTCGCGAACGGAAACCATCAAGTCTGAAACCGCGATCTGCTTCCCGGCGGGGACGGCGGATGTAGCCAGGTAGGGGATCTCATAGTCGCGCAGGACGGGCCTGAACAGCACGTTTCCGACACGGCCTTCAGGCAAGTGGACGATCTCCGCAAACACAACATTGCTCCTCAGCTCTTCTTCGGCCCGCAGATGATCTTTGACGTGGGCTTTGAGCAGGTCGTGAGCATGGCAAAATCGCCCTAAAAGGTTGGCGCCGGAAGGCCCGGATGCACCTTGCAGATAGAACGAATTCTTTTTTCCCGGGCTGGAATCCAGCGTCCCCACAACCGCGCCCATCACGGCAAATGAGTCTGGAAGGGGAAGGGGATTGCCGGCCTGTGGGTCTTCAATCCAAGGGTCTTTAGTCTGAGGATCTTTCGTCTGGAGATCTTGAACCAGCTTCTTATCCAGGGACAATACAGTGATACCCTCTTGCGCGAGCTCTTCTATTTTGCGCAGCAGAACAAATTCCGGCTTGCCGGCCTTGATCTCCGTTTTTTGGCCTCCCGCCACAATATCGATTCCGTCCAGCAACGGCTCGGCCAGGGCACCGGCATGGTCTTTGCGTTCGAAACCGATGCCTACCTCGTCATCTAGAACCAGGAGCAGGGGCATCTCCCGGGACTCATAGCGCTCCTGGAAATCCTGCTGGAATTGCTTCAACGATTCAGGCTGACCAACAGGAGTAATGGAGTAAAGGAGCTCCACTCCCCGAACAATGTCGGAAATCAAGCGCTGATCGAGGCGGGCCTGTGGAGCAGGCTTCATGGCGTCCACCTGGATGAGGTGCTCAACTTTGAAAGTCGCGGGAAGCTGCGAGATGGTATTGACGATGCTTTGATAGGAGCCCAGATCAACTCCTATCCCCGCCTTGTCAACCTCCTGCAGGCAGGATGAAATCGAGGCGAGCGAGTCAGCCAAAGACGCTACTTCCGCCTGCCTGAGTTGCTCGATCATGTACTCGATGGGCTCAGGGCCGGTAATGGGAGGAGCCAGATCGTCGACCAGGAGTTGCGATTCCATCAACTGGCCCACATAGTACGCCGCTTCTTCCAGCGTAATATCCGGATCGTCCTGCACCAGCGCCTGGGCCAGCATGTGCGGAGTCGCGCCCATTTTTGCGCGTTCCAACGTGGCGTCCAGGTAAGGAGTCTGTTCCGTCGCCACCAGGCGGTACAGGCGCATTTTGTCCTGGGAATAGCTCTGCGCATGGTGATAGCGGCCAGCAGCCAGATAGAGGCTGGTGTTAGGGCGAAAGTGGATGTGGTTGCGCAGCACCGGATCAGAGATGATCTTCTCCGCCAGGTTGCAGAGATACTCCATGTCGAGGCGGCTGCGGCGCCAGTAAGTATCTCTCCCGCCGATCTCCAATCTTGTCTCGTTGCCGATCTCTCCCGTTGAGCAAGCGGCAAACAAGCCAAAAGGAGTTGCGCGGCTGATCATGCGGGCAACGTAGCGATATAAGGAGTGCTCCAGCTTTTGCCCTTTTTCGCTTTCGGGGTTGCTCCACCAGGTTGCAAGAGATTCAAAGAACTCCGGCGAGGCCAGCCACAGGGCCTCCCTGATCTCGGGACGCTGCGCCAGTTCCTGGAGTCTGGCCCGGACCAGCTTGCAATCAGCCTTGTATGCCTCAGCCACGTCACCGCCGTTCCGTAACGTATCCGGCACAGACAAGTCCCGCGACAGATTCAAGAATTCTTCAAAAGGGAGCAGAGGCGTGCGCAGGACAAAGAAACCCGATGTCGAATAATCAATCATGCGTGAAGTCTGGGTTGGGGAGGCACATCCATCTGGAAGATTCTGTCCCAGGAGGGCTCGACGTCCGAAAGCGCAGTCAGCAGCACCAGGCCAATTCCGGCGATTCCCTGGATCAACCCTAATTTGGGTTGCAATTCGACCGTCTCCTTCTCGCCGGCTCCCCAGGTAAGGTATCCGGCGGCACCCTTTGCCGGGTCACGAAACTTGAGGGTCCGATCCAGCCAATATCGTGCTGCGTCCGCGTAAAGCTCATCGTGAGTAGCTTGATAAATACGATTGAAGATATGGGCCAGTCCAGCCGAGCCATGGCAAACGCAGGCATCGGTGACTCCTGACGTTCCTGGATCACGCCGGGCGGCCCGCCGGGCAATCGCCAAAGCTTGTTCTTCCCATGATTGATTTCCAGCACACCGGGCGGCCAGCAGCAACGCAGCAGCGATACCCGCATCTCCATAGCACCACGCCAGCCGGCAATGGCCAGATTGCGGGCCATTCGGCAAGATCACATCCGCGAAAGACGAGCTTGCGCCGTCCGGCAGACGTTGCTTTAAGAGCCAGGTTACCGCACGCTCCAGCAGCCAGCTTGCTTTTTCCTTCGCAATTCCCGATGAGCAGGTCCTTCCCAGAAGCGCTATTACTCCCGGAACGCCATGCGCAACACCCAGGTTATAAAAGCCCTCGGGATATCGCTCGGTCTGCATGCGAATCAGCAGACTAGGTGGAGTAAACCAGGTCACTGCGTCTTCAGAACGCTCGGCCATCTCATACAGGCGGTCAACAATCAATTCCAACGCGTGGTTGGCAGTGGGAGAGCCGGGCCTTTCCAGACAATACACGCCCACTCCGGCCAGCCCGCTGATCAGGTCATAATCGTCTTTCCAGGGAGAGGTCCCCACGTATTGCTCCAGCGCACTATCCAGGTCGCTGTTGAGATCGTCGCCGGACTCGG
>DATMMY010000494.1:0-6331 GCA_035569515.1 Candidatus Solibacter sp.
ACCTCCTTGTCGTCTTGATCGCACTGCTGCCCAGAATCTCTGCAACAGAAACTGCGCCCGCTGCTCAGGTCCCTACGCCGTCGGAATTTCTCAAATTTGAAGTGGGCGCGGACCGCAAGCTGGCCGACTATCGCCAGATCTCCTCTTATTTCAAAGCGCTGGCGGCATCGTCGAAGCGGCTGGAAATCGAGACGCTGGGAAAGACCACCTTGGGCGAGGAGATGATCATGGCGGTGATCTCCACCGAAGAGAACCTGCGCAATAAAGCCAAGTATAAGGAGATCGCGCGCAAGCTGGCTGATCCTCGGGGCCAGTCCTCGGAGCAGCTTGATGCTCTGGCCAATGAAGGCAAAGCCATTCTGCTGATCACTTGTAATATCCACTCCGACGAGATCGGCTCCAGCCAGATGGCCATGGAGTGGGCCTATAAGCTGGTCACCGCGAAGGACTCTGAAACGTTGCGGCGTCTCAACGACGCCATTGTGCTCCTAGTGCCTTCGTTGAATCCTGACGGCGAAACCATGGTGACCGAGTGGTATCGCAAGTACGTCGGGACAAAGTACGAAGGCGGACGTATGCCCTATCTTTACCACCACTATGTGGGCCACGACGACAATCGCGACTGGTACATGCTCACGCAGATCGAGACCCAAAATGTGAATCGCGCCGTCTATCACGACTGGTTCCCGCAGTTCTGGCTGGATGAGCACCAGATGGGATCGCTGGGTCCGCGCATCTATATTCCCCCGAACGCCGATCCGGTTGCCAAACTCGTGAATCCTCTGGTCCATCGCGGTAACAATCTCATGGGCGCCACCATGGGCTGGCGATTGGAAGAGGCGGGGAAATCAGGGGTCATCTACAACTACTCATTCGATGCCTACTGGCCGGGCGGCACTCGCAACACCGGCTGGTGGAAGAATATGTATGGCGTATTGACTGAAGTTGCATCGGCCCGCATCGCCACGCCCATGCAGGTTGCCCCCTCGGAACTGCAGGGCGGGCAAAAAGGGTTGATCCAATACGAGCAGCAGATCAATTTCCCCAACCCCTGGCCGGGAGGCACATGGCGGCTGCGGGACATCATGGACTATGAACTGATCATCTCCGATGCCGCCCTGGAAACGGTTACCAAGTATCGCAAGGACCTTCTGCGTGGAGTTGCGGCCATGGCCAATCAGGCGGTGCAGTCCGCCGATCCCTCAGAGTTCTGGCGCATTCCGCTGGAAGGGCAGCGCGACCCCATCACCGCCACCCGGCTTGCGGCACTGCTGCTGCAACATGGCGTAGAGGTGCGCGCCTCCAGGGACAACAAGGAATTTGTTATTCCCACCTCCCAACCTTACGGGCGGTTTGTCGACGAGATGCTGGGCATACAGCACTACCCCGAGGTAAGGCCGGTGCCCAACAGCGGCATCCTTGAGCCTTACGATGTGGCCGCATGGTCGTTGCCGTTAATGATGGGAGTCCGCGCCGAAAAGGTAAAGCTCTCTTCGCAGGAGCAGCAGGCGGCCACGGTGATCAAAGATGTGAACTGGCCCACCGCCGGGCTGTCGGGCAGCGGCAGTTATTACTCCGTTGCCGATACACAGAACAATGTTTTCGCGCTGATCAATGCCGTGCAGAAGGCGGGCGGGACCGTATACCTGTCCAAGGCTCCCAATCAGTCGCCGCTGGTGATTTTTGCCGCCCATCCGCAATTGGCGGCGAGTGCTGAAAAACTCCACGTGCGGCTTGAGGCCCGGCCACAGCTTCCGCAAGGAACAACGCAGCTCAAACCCGTTCGCATTGGCTTGTATAAACCCTACGTTGCATCCATGGACGAAGGCTGGACAAGGTTCGTGCTGGAACAATACGGCTTTGGCGTAAAGAACATCGAGAACAAAGAAGTAAAAGCGGCAAACCTGAATGCCTCGTACGACGTGATCATTCTGCCGGACAGCCCCCGCGAGGTGATTCTTGAGGGCCGGGCCAGCCGCGAAAGTTATTTTGAAGAATTCCCTCCCGAATACACCGGCGGCATTGGCCGCGAGGGAGTGCGCGCCCTGAAAGAATTTGTCGAAAAAGGCGGAACGTTAATCACGCTTGCCCGCGCCTCGGAGGCGCTCTCAGGAGAAGAATTCAACCTCCCTGTCCGCAACGCCCTGGCCGGGACCGGCAATATAGGTGAAGGCAGAAGAGCCATTTCCACTGCTGAGTTCAATGTTCCGGGCTCCCTGTTGAGAATCTATGTTGACCGTAATCACCCCGTGGCCTACGGTATGCCATCGGAGATTGCGGCCTTTGTGGACGCCCCACTCGCCTTTCAGACTTCCCTGCCCGCGCCTGACATGGAACGTTCCGTAATCGCCTGGTATCCCGAGAGTGCCCGGGACATCCTGATCTCCGGGTATGCCCACGGCACAGAGAAACTGGAGCGTAAGGCCGCCGTGGTCAGCTTCACCAAGGGCAAAGGAAAGATCGTGATGTTCGGCTTCCGCGTGCAGCACCGCGCCCAAACCGAAGGAACCTTCCAGATGTTATTTAATGCGATCTGCTGGGCGGGGGAGTAAGCGCAATTAGCCATCGGCTTCGCACAATTTCTGTTTCTACGCAAACAGGAGCGTCACTGAATTCTAATTGGGTGTGCCAGACCGAGGCGGTTCCAAATCCACAGCTTGTGCCTGCTTGTCGGTCATGGCTTTCAACGCCTTGACAATCTCTTTGGGCGGGATTAACGCAATGTCGGGCTTGTAATGAAATAGAAGCGGCACGATGAGATTCTTTCCCGATCAACAAAGTAGATGAGCCGATAGCCGTTGCGCTTGCTAAGTCTTGCTTTCTTTACGCCAACCCTAATTTTTCGAACATGCGCCCCAACTCCGGGGATCCAGTCACCATAATCATGACGATCTTCGAGAACAGCGAATACTTCCGTGAGATCATCCGCAATAGAAGGGTGGTTCTTTTTGGCAGCCTGCAGGTCGCGGCAAAACGTTTCAGCCGTAAGATCAATTCGAAAACGAGGCAAGAGCTTCTCTCCAATCTGGAGTCTCCTTGCCGTTTTTGTTGCTTGAAGCGGAGACGGCATTCTTGATGTCGGCAACGAGCGTTTCATCCGATGCCATGCCCCAGGCTTCGCAGATTTCCTCGAAATGATCATTATTGGCTTCCATGTCGTCAACCGCCGTGGCGAGAGCGAAACGATACTTTTCGCTAATTGACGGCAAGAAAGCACGAACACCGGTAGCCGCTCTCCGGCCAGCATCAACAAGGACAGAAAGAGCGACATACCCTTGTTCAATCTCTTCTCTCGAAGCAGTTGACAGGTCAGCTTCGCTCAGTAGCTTGAAAAGCTCCTTGGAAAGTCCCAAACTCTGAAGGACCGCGGAAAGGAGTTTTTCCTGTTCCTCTTCAAGCCGCATTTTCTCTAAGGCCAGATTGCACACAACAGCCTGGTAGATCGGCAGGGCGTAATTAACCAATGTGGCCATTCGTAGATCTCCTCACAGCGCAGCAGTGACCGAATATCATGGGCAGCGAAGAGAAGTCAAAAGATTCCCCTGCTGCACATCTAAAGAATACACCATGGGAAAGTACTCTTGCCTATGTGAATAAGCAATACGTAATACGCATCTTGCCTTGCGCTCAGAGCAACCCCGCCATTGCCAGATTGCCCGTCGCCTGTTTCCCGGGCGTCCATTGCCTTTTTTCAAACATCTGTTTAAATTTAATGTTTAAATGCAAAAGACAGCTTCCAGTCCGGCATCCAGAAAACGGCGCACGACTACAAACCGTGCCGCTCAGGATCTCACGCCGGACAAACTCATCGATGCAGCCGGCCGCGTCTTCGCGGAGCGCGGTTATCACGCTACGACGGTGCGCGAGATTTGCAAGCGCGCCGGCGCCAACGTCGCTGCCGTTAACTACCACTTTGGCGACAAGCAGGGCTTGTACATGGCGGTATTGAAGCATTCCGTGCGCGCCTCCAAGGTCGAGGCCATCCAGAATGCATTCAACCAGCAAGCGCCTCCCGAGGAGATATTGCGCACTATCATCAAGCTGCGGCTGCAGAGCGCGGTCCGGGCAGACCTGCCGGATTGGCATTTCCGCCTCATGATCCACGAATTCTCGCAGCCTTCGCCGGTGCTTTCGCGCGTCATCAACGAAGTGAGCCTTCCCATTTACGAACGGATGCTCGACCTGGTGGGAAGAATCAGCGGTTTGCCTCCTCACCATGAGAAAACCAGGCTGTGCGTGCACAGTCTCATGGGACAGGTCTTTCTATATGTATTGCAGCGGCCCTTTTTAGCCCGGGTCTGGCCGGAATTGAAGATGAATCCGGAGCAGGTAGAGCGCATCGCTGGCCATATCGCCGATTTCTCGCTTGCCTACATCAAACAAGATCACAGCCAGGAAGCGGACCATCTGAAGAGTCCGAAAAAGAAGACACAAGGAAAGGACCTATGAACGCACAGCAAATACCGGACATTGAACATGACCAGGTTCAGGATGAACCAAAGGCGCAGCCTCAAGTTCTTGCTACTCCGCGCCGCCGCCGGTTTCCGCGCGTGGTTATTGTCCTGGCGCTGCTTCTGGCGCTGGCGGCCGGCGGCTATGCTCTCTGGAAAACATACTTCTTCGTCCCGCCGGTGCCTGACAATATTGTTTTGCTGAGCGGACGGATTGAAGGCGACGATTCAGCAGTTGCATGCAAGACCACCGGGCGCATTACCGAATTGCGTTTCCGCGAAGGCGACTCCGTCTCAGCGGGCGATACGATTGCCGTCCTTGATGATCAGCAGGTCAGGGCTCGGGAAGAGCAAGCCAATGCAGCTCTGATGCAGGCCATGGCGCGGGCCAGATCGGCCCAGGACCAGATCAACGTTCTTCAGGAGCAGTTCCATCAGGGCGAGGCCGAGGTGGCCCAGCAGGAAGCCCAGTATCAGCTGGCGCTGTTCGACCGGGAAGCATACACGCGGCTGGCGAAGAGCGGAGCGGTTTCAGAGCGCCAGGGCAAACTGGCGGAAGCGACTGCGGCACAGCAAGCGGCTGCGGTGGCGGCAGCTAAACGCCGCGTCGCCGCGGTCCAGATGCAGATTGCCCAGCAACGGTCCGAGATCGCCAGCGCCTCCGCCAACATCAATCAGGCGAGGGCCCAGCTCAGTGAGGCCCAGGCGAATCGGCGGGACCTGATCGTCAAAGCGCCGTTCAGCGGAACGGTGGCTACGCGCACCGCCGAACCCGGGGAAGTTGTCGCCTCCGGTACGGCCGTGGTCACTCTCGTCGATCTCAATCAGGTTTACTTGCGTGGCTTTATCCCGGAAGGGCAGATCGGGAAGATAAGGCTTGGCCAGCCTGTGCACGTCTATTTGGACTCCAATCCCAAACAGCCGATTGATGCTTACGTTTCCCGCATCGATCCCACGGCGACGTTCACTCCCGAAAACACTTACTTTCGCGACGAGCGCGTGAAGCAAGTTGTTGGCGTCAAGTTGCAGCTTAAGTCGGGATTCGGCTATGCCAAGCCCGGCATGCCGGCGGACGGGGAGATCCTTGTAAGTGGCGATCGCTGGCCTCAAGGCAGGTGGCGGAAATGAAAATTGCTCTCGTTGATGCGCCAGGCATCGAGCGTTTTCTGGAAACGCCCTCGCATGTCGCGATTCGCGTGGCGAATCTGTCGAAGCGATACGGTCCGCGGGATGCGGTCCGCCAAATCAGCTTCGAGGTTGGCCGTGGCCAGATCTTCGGCCTGATCGGTCCTGACGGAGCAGGCAAGACCTCCACCTTTCAAATATTGGCGGGTGTGATGGAGGCGACCGGCGGGGTCGTGGAGGTTTTCGGCCGCCCAGCCCGCGAGGCCCGCTCGGAAACAGGCTATCTTACGCAATCCTTCAGCTTGTATCCCGACCTGAGCGTTATGGAGAACATTCGCTACGTCGGTGACCTGCGGCTTGTGCCAAAGGACGAAATTACCAAACGAGCCCAGAGCTATCTTCACATGTTCGACATGGAGCGTTTCACTGACCGGCTGGCGGGACGCTTGAGCGGCGGAATGAAGCAGAAGCTTGCGCTGGTCTGCGCCCTTGTCCCTCAGCCCAGAGTGCTCTTGCTGGACGAACCTACAACTGGAGTGGACCCGGTTTCACGGCGGGAATTCTGGGACGCGCTGGCCCATCTGGCCGCTGACGGCCTGACCATTCTTGTGGCGACTCCATATCTGGATGAGGCGGAAAGATGCCATCAGATCGCCCTGATTTACGAAGGCCGGATTCACCAGCAGGGGGCGCCGGCAGAGGTGCGCGCCGGCCTGCATGCCAAGCGATTGGAGCTGCGCACGCCACAGCTCAGC
>DATMMY010000495.1:0-5678 GCA_035569515.1 Candidatus Solibacter sp.
ACGGGAACGGAGCACAGGCTCCCGATGGCGTTCCTCCATCTTTGCCATCGGTTGAGATCACGATTCCCGGTCCGTTGCGCTCTTTTTTGCGCATGGCCGGTATCAGCCAGAAGGCCTCTGCTCAGGAGACCATGTCCCTCCTGGCCAACGAGGTCAATCTCAGAGGCTATTTCCATGGCAGGCCCACGGAATTTCTAACTCTGCTGCTGCGGTACATGCAGCAGGCCAGAGAATTAGTGGCGTTGGCCGGGCCGGAAAGAGCCATTCGCGTGACCAATTGCGAAGACGCTAAGCCGCTCCTGGCCATTCTGGGTTACCGGCTCCGCCGCGTGTGTGGACCAGACACTTCCGTCCAGACCGCCGATCCTGAGAGGGCCTTTCTCACCATCGATTCTGGATTTCCCCTGGCGGATCTGGAGGAAGCGCTTCGGGCAGGCAGGCCCTTTACGGTACCCTACGCTTCTACTCCGGTACCAGTACTCTTTGCACCCAGCGACTGGACTTCCAACAACAATCCACCTCAGGATGTAGTGGACTCTCTTTTGCATAACCCATCGCTCGCCCGGCTTTACGGCGCGCTGGCCCACGTTGACACCGAAACAGCAATTGTCTTGAGGCAGTCACCCGGATTGCGGAAGCTGGCCCCTTTGGCGGCGGTGTTTGATTTCTACGGCAGCCACCTATATGTGCGCTCCGGACGAGTGGTGGTACCTGGCGGACCTTCCGCGGAGCCTGTCTGGAAAGACCTGGTAGGAGTGGGTCCCGATTCACCGGGAGAATTCGTGACCCGGATGCTCGCCAAAGATGACGGTTGGTTGGCTGCTCTATTTGACGCGCTGTCTCGCGTCAATCAGGCTCAGCAAATCTATTTCACCCAGCCCGGCCGCCTGAAACGTTTCTATGAGGCATTAAAAGGAAAGGACACTTCTCCGGGCCCCGCACGTCCCGTGTACCGGGCCAGCCCGGGCCTTGCGATCCTGCTGACGCGGCTTGAATTGGAGCCCAACGGCCAGCCACATGTTCCCGGCGATCTGGAAACCTGGAAGACGCTCTTTCGCAGCGCGCGCGAGTCGAAACAGGGCCGTGAGTGGGCCCGGCACGCTGGCAATTGGCATACTCCCGATCAACTGGTCGAGGGCCTGATTGCTTTTTCACGGGATCCATCGGAATCCGGGCCGCTGCAGGTCTATCTCATGTTGAGTGAAATAGACCGCAGAAGGTCGCCCGACCAGCGCCTGAGACCCGAAACAGTCCGTTCGCTGGTCAGCAGGTTCCCTCGATTCGGCGACCAGTATCCGATTTTTTCCGAGTTTCACGATTTGAGTGATGTCTCTATCGCCGGCTTTCTCAAGGCGGCTGAGGCCCTCGATGCCATTTCCGCCCCCGCGTTGCGGGCCAACGCAGTGGGTATTTTCCAGGCCAACGTCGGTCTCTGGCAGATCCTCGCCCGCCAAGGGCAGATTGCCGGCCCTGATTTAAATGATTGCTGGCAGCAGGTGGTCGCGCCCTTTGCTCAAATATCCTCCGCTACCCAACTTTTTGAGGCAGGCAGAACCTCGCTGGGCAAACTCCTGCAGGGTGCTGCTGGCGATTCGGAGCTTTCCCAGGATCAGATTGTAGAGGTGCTGGCTGGTCCTAACGTAGACGATCCGCAAGGCCAGCAGGTGCGCCAGGAGCTGGCCCAAAGAATTCTTTCGGTTCTTGACGCCCAGCGGCTTGTTTCCCTCGATACCATGTTCGCGCTGTCCGATGGCCTGAATCAAATGGCTCATGGGAAGGCTGTGGCCGCTAACTTGCTCCCGCTGGCTTCAAAGCTCAAAGAATTCGAGATGCCCAGGTCAATGTTTACGGCCGCCGAAAGAATTCAGTTTGAGCATGACCCTTCTGATGTCCGCCACGCCACTTTGCAGACGCGGGTTGATTTGGTCAAGGTCATCAAGTCGGGCGCCCCTAAGGATCTGGCTGGGGCCAGCGGCCAACTTGCCCCCTTCTTGCGGGACACCCTTGTGGGACTGAATTACGCATATTATGCGCCGCCCGGAGCGCAGATGCTCCTCAATAATGCCGTGTTCGTTCGCTCCCACGACTACACTGGCGGGTTCGGCAGCACGTCAGGGGCAATGCCCTGGAAAGTTCCAAGTTTGATGGATCGCGGCTTTGCAGCCGGAAGAGGCACGCATTTGGCCGGCTCTCTCGCCGATCTTCCCTACGTTCTGGCCTTGGTGGAGCAGGACTTCATTGTCCCCGAGAACGTTCAATCTCTGATCTGGCAGGACTTTGTTCCCACTCTCCTGGCAGATGCTGTTGTTCATCGCTGGTGGGGCGTTACCCGCAATGAACTGCACGCCGTTGCTCTTTACCAGCGCACCGGCGAGGAAATTCTGGCGGCAGCCGCAAAAGATCAGGAACTGCGTGCCCGAACCATGAGTGTGCTTTCGGACCGTATTTCTCCTCAAAGGGCAAACCGCATTGAGCAGGCCCTCGCTGCGGGACGTCTCGACCAACTGCTCCTCCAGATGACTCCTGCCGACACTTTCTATCTGGCGGCTGAGTTCCGGCAAAGGTATCCCCGTGATCCGAAGCCTGAAGGTCAAAGGTCTGAAGGTGCGCCTCCTGTCGGATCCGCCTCTGCCGAACTCGAAGAACTTTTGCGGCTCCACCCCGACGAGACAAAGTGGCAGCGGCTATCGCAGGATTTCGGAGTACCGCATCCCGGCTTGGCGCACAGCTATGCCCGCGAATTGCTCAATGTGAATCTCTTTCACAGCTTCCAGGGCTATTCCAGCCGTCTGTTGGCCGAGTCTTGGGATTCCAACAATTTATATTGGGCCCGCCTGGCCGACGAACTGGGTTATCCGCCCGTAATGCTCAACCGTCTTGTGCCTGAATTGACCCGTCGCATGGTCGAGAAGGTCGCTGCCACGAACCTGGAAGACTGGCCGGCAATTTTCAGGGCCATGCAGGAAACCGGCGAAGAGTTTCGCCTGGGTAAAATAGGCTCGTTGACCAAGAGGAGCGCCACTTCCGGCCGATAGACGATCAACTTTTGAATAGTCCACAGATTGGAGTTTTTCCGCA
Source organism: Candidatus Solibacter sp. (assembly GCA_035569515.1). GTDB lineage: Bacteria > Acidobacteriota > Terriglobia > Terriglobales > Acidobacteriaceae > Angelobacter. The sequence continues at coordinate 3,079 of DATMMY010000495.1, forward strand.
AGCTGTTCAGCCGTGCCGTAAATTGTTAAAAATGTATCGGGGGCTTCATCCCCTGAGGTAACTTAGCTGCCAGTTCAAAGAGGAAACTATGGCAAAACAATGCTTGTTACTTTTCGTGATTGTCTCGGTTAGCCTCGCCAGCTCTTCCGCGCAGTCACCCGCAACACCTTCGGGAGCGACCCAGGAGCCTCAACAAGGCAAGAATGTCTTTCGGGTTGATGTCGACTTGGTCCAGGTGAACGTGGCCGTCACCGATGGCCACGGTCACTATTTGACCGGTCTTCGTCCATCCAATTTTGTAGTTTCTGAAGATGGCATTGCTGAAAAAATTGCCACCTTTGGAGAAGGGAGTGAGCCGCAGCAAGTGGCTGACGTTGCCCAGGCCCAGGGAGGCAGCAAGCCTGCATCCTCGCCGGAAGGAACGTCTGATGCTGCCGGCTCCAACTCGGTTCTTTCCGGCGCCAATGTTTTCATACTGTTTGATACCAGCAACTATATGTACCGTGGTTTCGCCATTGCCCAGGACGCAATTGCTGACTTTGTGCGGTCGCTCGATGGTCCTGAGCGGGTCGCATTTTATGCCTACAGTCGCGACCTCTATAGAGGCGCTACGCTCACCGCTGACCGCTCCCAGGTCTTGCGCGGTGTGCGCTCGACCGTAGCCGGAGATGAGCCGGCGCTCTACAACGCCCTGTTGTTGACTCTTAAAGATGCGGTCCAGTTTTCCGGCAGAAAAGTAATCGTGGTTTTCTCCAATGGTCCTGATCGGGCCAGTATGGTCACCCCGGAAGACATTGGCGAGTTGGCCCAGTCGCAAGGAATTCCCATCTATGTAATAAGCACGCGGGAAGCCAAGCAGGACCCTATTTCTACCGCGGTCTTCCAGCGCATGAGCGCCGCCACCGGCGGCGAGGCTTTTTTTGCCAAGAGCTGGAAAGATCAGCAGCGGGCTTTTGCTGCGATTCGTCGTGACGTAGGGCATCTTTATACCATCACCTACTACCCCCAGCCGAATTCCAACCGGGGCTGGCGCACGATCAAGGTGAAACTGGTGGGGGATGCCACAAGAAAATTCCACGTGCGTACACGCAGTGGTTATCGTCCCAAGCCGGCCCACGCCGTGGGCTTCGCTCCGTAGACATTGAAGGACTGGATCCAATGCCGGAACTTCCGGACATCGTTGTCTATATTGAAGCGCTTGAGCGACGCATTCTCGGCCATGTTCTCCAGCGGGTCCAGGTTGCTGGTCCATTTCTGTTACGGACTGCCAATCCTCCTCTCGAATCAACTCACCAACGCACAGTAACCGCGTTGCGCCGGGTAGGAAAGCGAATTGCCATTGGATTTGATAACGGGCTGTGGCTCGTATTCCATCTGATGATTGCCGGGCGATTGCACTGGAGTGAGCGCCAGCGAACTCCGGACGGCAGGCGCACGCTGGCGGCCCTGGATTTCGATTCCGGCACGCTCACCCTGACTGAAGCCGGCGCCAGAAAGCGGGCGTCCCTGCATCTTCTGGCAGGAGAATCGGAGCTGGCCAGGATTGACCCCGGAGGACTCGATGTCTTCTCTGCCAGCCGCGATCAATTCGGCGCTGCCCTCACCGCCTCCAACCACACGCTGAAGCGCTCGCTGACCGATCCCCGCATCTTCAGCGGAATCGGCAACGCCTACTCCGACGAGATTCTCTACCACGCGCAGCTTTCGCCAGTCGCGCTGACCCAGCGCATGAAGCCCGAAGAGATCAGCCGGCTGTATGAAGCCACGCGCCACACGCTCACCCAGTGGACCGAAAATCTGCGCGCGGAGGCGGGCAGCAAGTTTCCGGAAAAGGTGACGGCGTTTCGCGAGGAAATGGCCGTCCATGGGCGCTACGGACAGCCCTGCCCCCGATGCGGAGCCAAGGTCCAGCGCATTCGGTACGCGTCCAATGAAACCAACTACTGCGCGACCTGCCAAACCGGAGGAAAATTGCTGGCCGACCGTGCCCTAAGCCGCCTGCTCCGCGAAGACTGGCCGCGCTCCCTCGAAGAGATGGAAGAGCGCCTGGCGGGGTTCCGCAATGATTGAAAAATACACAGACTTCCAAAAATAGCCGCTACACTTCCTCTTGTTTTTCGAGAAAACTGCAAAAATTGCGCCCCAGCCCGGCGTATTTGAACGGACGCATTGAAAACACTGGGGTTATGGGAAACGAGCTGTTTTCTTGTGCCGACTTGAGGTCGATTTGTGCCGACTTGAAGACCGTCGGTGCCGACTTGAGCCTCGCTTGCGCCGACTTGAGAACGGTTTGTGCCGACCTAACTTTTGCCGGTGCCGACTTATATAGAAGCATTCAGCCAGAGGAACTAACCAAATAATTTACCCCCAAATGTAGACTTGAATTCGTACCCTTTCGAACTGAGACATTGAGACAAGGAGCATTTTTATTGGGTGAAAAGCACTCAGCCATCGCATTCAGCCGGTCAAATGCTTAGAGGAGCAAATGGCCTCGATAGCCCACCCTTCGCAAAAAACGCGAAGGATGGGGCACCCTGATGTCGTAGGCCACGTGACTGCGTGTGCTCGATCAACCGCGGATTGTCGTCCTTCGTTCTGAC
>DATMMY010000496.1:0-3468 GCA_035569515.1 Candidatus Solibacter sp.
AACCGCGAACAGGTTGTAGTTCTCATCACCCGCGTTGTCCTTGATGTACAGGACAAACTTTCCGTCCCGGCTCCAAAAATAGCCCAGGACCGGGCGCTTGGTTTCAGTGGTCAACAGCCTGGCAGCCGTAAACGGCTCGTCGACTTTCTTAACCCAGATATTGAGATTGTCTTTCCACGGCCTGAGGAACGAGACATATTTGCCGTCCGGAGAAATCTGTGCCGCAGCTATCTCGGGGTTCCCGAACAATAGCTGCCGGTCAATGAGTTGGGGCAGCGCCGGTGAAGAGGCCCGGTTTTCTTGCGCGACCAGGGTCGACACAAGCAAGACCAGCAGTAACATTATGTTGATTAGGCGTTTCATGGGATTCCTTTCCTTTGCAGTCCAGACGATTCGGAGCGGGTTGAATGAACGAGTGATATTAGAATTGTCAGCGCGGCTGGCTATTGCTGTCTAGTAATAAACGCAAATAACCGTAGAGTTGATCGGTTTCAGTACCTAAGGCCCGCAGCTGCTACACTGACTGACGTCCAACAGACACAAAGGGAGAGCAACAATGCGTGGAAAAGTTGTTGTGATTACCGGGGCCACTTCGGGAATAGGACAAGTGGCGGCGGAGAGGCTGGCAGGCATGGGCGCCCGGCTGGTGCTGGTAGCGCGCGACAAGGCGCGGGGCGAATCGGCCCTGACCCGGCTGAGCCAGGCTTCCTCCAGTGTCTCGCCCGGCGTCACGCATAGCGTCCACTATGGTGACCTTTCGCTCCTGGCGGAGATGAAGCGGGTGGCCAGCGAGATCGCTGCGGCGGAACCGCGCATTGATGTGCTCATCAACAACGCAGGCGCTCTGTTCGGCTCTCGCCAGGTCACGCCAGATGGCCTGGAGCTTACTTTTGCCACCAACCATATGAGCTATTTCGTGCTGACGCATGGTCTCCGCAAATCGTTGCTGGCCGGAGCTCCCTCGCGGGTGGTCAGTACTTCCTCCGATGCGCACAAGGGCAACAAGCTCGACTTCAACGACCTGCAGTCGGCGAACAAGTACCGGGGCTTCGCGGTTTATGGACGTTCCAAGCTCTGCAACATTTTGTTTAACAGCGAACTGGCACGCCGGTGGGCCGGTACAGGGGTCACCGCGAACTGCCTGCATCCGGGCTTTGTCGCTACTCGCTTCGGTGATCACAGCGGAGGCTTCTTTTCCTATGTAATCCGCGCCGCCAAGGTGGCTGCCATCTCGCCGGAGAAAGGCGCGGAAACCATCGTCTATCTTGCGTCATCTGACGAGGTGGCGAACGTGAGCGGCAAGTACTTCTACAAATGCCGCCCGGCAACGCCTACCAGGGAAGGCCGCAACGAAGAGGCAGCCAAGCGTCTGTGGCTGGAGACGGCCAGGCTCGCGGGGATTGATAGCTGATCCCTTCGCTGTGTGATTCTTTCACTGTGTTTGCATAAGGCCAAGGTAAGTGGCACAATTAGTCCTTGCTTCTCAAGGGCTGAATGCTTGAATTCTTGAGTCGAAATCCCTTGGGTGGCATCAAAAGTGTGTAAGACGTTGGCTTCAACATCCCCGCAGGTCAGGAACATGTGGACCTGCTGGAGCCTGCGGATGCTTTCAACATCCCCGTTCCGGGCTTAATGCCTTGGAGCTGAAGGCGGAAATTCAAATGTCAATTGCGCCGACCATAGAGCGGCCTGCAAGCTGCTCACTCGATAGCTACCTGATACTTCCCGACCACACTATGGATGACCGTATTGCCGCTGCCAGGAGTGTCATAGGCGACGATGTCGTTATTCTCGGTCACCACTACCAGCGCGACGAGGTCATTCGTTTCGCCGATTTTCGCGGCGATTCCTACAAGCTTGCCCAGGAGGCAGCCCGCACCCATGCCCGCTACATCATCTTCTGCGGCGTCCACTTTATGGCGGAGAGCGCCGATGTGCTGGCCCACGGCGGACAGCAGGTAATCCTGCCTGATCTGAATGCCGGCTGCTCCATGGCCGATATGGCTGAGATAGGGCAGGTGGAAAGCTGCTGGGACCAGTTGGTGTCTTTTGGTCTGACCGACGAACAGGGCCAGGGAATCACGCCGCTCACCTATATGAATTCAACCGCCGCCATCAAGGCTTTCTGCGGAGAGCGCGGCGGGCTGGTATGTACCTCCTCCAACGCGGCGGGCGCATTCAAGTGGGCCATGGAACGCAATGACAAGATCCTTTTTCTTCCCGATCAACACCTGGGCCGCAATACGGCGTATGCGATGGGCATTCCGCCGGAGCAATGCGTGGTCTGGGACCCCTACATGATCATGGGAGGCGTTACCCCCGCTAAACTGCGCCAGGCCAAGGTCATTCTTTGGAAGGGCCACTGCTCAGTACACCAACGCTTTCTACCGGAACACGTCGATAAAGTTCGCGCCAAATACCCCGACATCCGGGTCATTGTGCATCCCGAGTGCCGCTGGGAGGTCTGCCAGAAGGCCGATGGCATCGGCTCCACAGAGCGCCTGATCAAGATCATCAAAGACGCCCCGCCGGGCAGTCAATTTGCCGTAGGAACGGAAATCCATCTGGTGAACCGCATGGGCAAGGAATTTGCCAAAGAGAACAAGATGGTGATCACGCTTGATGACTCCGGCTGCCTGTGCACGACCATGTTTCGCATCTCTCCTCAGCACCTCTGCTGGGCCCTGGAAAACCTGATGGACGGCAACGTGGTGAACCGTATCCAGGTTCCGGATGAGGTAAAACATTGGTCACGGGTGGCGCTGGATCGGATGCTCGAGGTCCAGTGAGAAATGCAGCTTCTGGCTCCTAGCTTCTAGCCTGAATTATTCATGTAATGCGCGCGTGTCAAAGCTTGGAAATCTTTTCCTGCGCGTCACACATTCGCCCCCTTGTCATTCTGAGGGACGCTCTTTGTCCCGAAGAATCCCCATATTGCCATGAGCATGTGGGTGTCTGAATCCGCCAAAGGCTCTCGGTGGGTTGGCCATAATGAACCTACGCAGTTTGCCCTGGAATAGTATTCCCAGAAGTATCGTAGGCCTGCACTAATGCCGTCCATGAAAGAGCGTGGGGATTCTTCGGCCAAAGAACGGCCTCAGAATGACAAGGGGGCGAATGTGTGATGAAACGAAAACATTAACGAACCCTACCCGCCCGTAGGCCGCTAGCTGCTAGTCAAGACATCTATTCCTTCGGTAAAGCTCACGCCCGCAAAGCGGCTCAAGACAGACCCTTCGCTGCCGCTCAGGGTTTCGCCTGCGGGCTCCCGCTCCGCTCACGCCCGCAAAGCGGCTCAAGTTACAATAAGGGCAGGATTGAACTCCGAAAATTTATGGCAAAAATGAAGACGTTCACGCTTGAAGAAGCGCATAGATTGCTGCCCGTACTGAAATCGCTGCTCAAGCGCGCTATGGAAGGCAAACAGGTGATTGAGCAGGTCGAAAAAGAATTGCAGGAGCTGAATCA
>DATMMY010000497.1:0-8112 GCA_035569515.1 Candidatus Solibacter sp.
TTTTTCGTTCCGTGCTTGATCTTCCGGCCGGTCTTCTTGGCTGCTCTTCCCGTGGCGTGGGCGGCGTCTTTTGTGTCTTGCTTGATGCCACCGTTATCTTCCTGAGCTACGGCTCCAAGCGAGAGTAGAAGCGCAAACACCAAGATCCATACGTATCTCAATCTCATTTTTCACCTCAATTGGTATTGTTGGGATTCCTCTCGGATGAAAGGAGTTGCCATTGGAAGCATCATAGGCTTGGAATCGCAGATTGCCAAATTGCCATCACTGCCAAAATTGCCAGAATTGAAAAACAGGGCCGAGCGCGGCCTTTTCGAGGAATCTCGCTGTACCTTCTTGCCTGTGCTCGTATGGCCGTGCTAGAGCTTCTTATAGAATGCTTGAGAACCAGATGCCAATTGCTGATACTCCAATGGCGTGGCCGGCGCCACCTGCGGATTTTCGTCTTGGACCGGAGCAGGTCCATATCTGGCGAGTCAATCTCTTGCAACCCGATTCCGTCGTCGAGCTTTGCCGTGGCCTGCTACCAGAGGATGAGATTGCCAGGGCAGAGCGGTTCCACTTTCCTCGGGACCGCAGGCGTTTCGCGGTTTCGCATGCCATGATGCGCCATGTCCTTGGACGGTATCTTTCTTGTAAGCCGCAGGAACTTCGGTTCATCCATGGTCCGAAAGGGAAGCCGGATGTGGCCCCGGGGTCGGATACTTTAGGGTTGAAGTTTAACCTTTCTCATTCGGGTGAGTTTGCTCTGATGGGAGTTGCGGTTAAACTCACAATGGGAATTGATATAGAAGAGATCCGCGCTGATTTTGGCACGCAGGAGATCGCCAGGCGGTTTTTCTCCCGCCAGGAGGTGGCGGTCTTGCTCTCTCTTCCTGAGCACCAGCGGGTAGAGGCCTTCTTTTACTGCTGGACGCGGAAAGAAGCCTACATCAAGGCCCGGGGAGAAGGCCTTTCTCTCCCGCTTGACAGCTTTGACGTGACATTTGCTCCCGGAGTGGCCCCGGCGCTGCTGCGCGTGGCGGAAGATCCTGATGAAGTTGCACGCTGGAAACTGTATGACATCAATGCTGGCCCGGGCTACAAGGCTGCTCTGATGATAGAAGGCAAGCGGCATGATCTGCAGTACTTTGATTGGCCGGCAGCATCTCTAAATTTCAGGTGAAGGCCAGATTTGGGCCAAAGGAAAGGGGATCATCGGTGCGGGAGAGTTTCGCTTGAGCCAATCGGAAATTGAGGAAATTGAAGGGGCTTTGCGGCAGGAGGCGGTGGCATAAATCAGGCCCACTGTGGCTGCACCAAAAGCTGCTTACCGCAAAGGTCGCTAAGGACGCAAAGGAAGCCTGCACCTGATAAGAGAGCGGGACATAGGTTTGTTTAAAGCCTTCGTCACACTAAAAATGATTTGCAACAACCATTCTGGAAATCCATCACTAAGCAAGGGCGCTCTGCTGGGCGTGGTGGTCTTGGCCGGATTGATGCAAGGCTGCCATTCTCCTCTCCGATGTCCGGTAAGGACCAGACTTCCTGAGCCATGCCCGCCGCAGGTGTATCTTGCCGACGTCCTGTTCGCTACCGACCGGTCTTTAACCAACAAGGAAAGGGCGGAATTTTCCGGGAGCCGGAACCTGGCTGACGGCCATATGACATACGGTTCAAAGTGCGAGGATCCGGCTGGGAGCCTCGCCGGTTGCACCTCTTCAAAAATCTTTGAGAAGCAAGATTTTTTTCGTCAGATACACGACAGGCAGAAGGACGTGCTGCTGTTCGTCCCCGGCTACAAGTATTCTTTCGACGAGACGCTCCAGCTTGGCTTGCGGATCGTCGAGCGGTCGGAGTTTGATTCCACGGTTGTCGCCTATGCATGGCCTTCTCGCAACCGCCTCCTGGCTTATGGCGCCGACTACGATACAAACGAATGGTCGGTAGAGCACTTAGCGGATTTTCTTGTGGATATTGTCAATGCGCTTCCTGAAGGCAAAGTGCTGCATATAGCGGCGCACAGCATTGGCAATCGAATGGTGCTTCAGGCCTTGCTGCGGTTACGGCTCTCCCGCGAAAAGCTGGGTGAGCTGATCATGATTGCGCCGGACGTTGACGCGCAAACCTTCGTTGAGCAAGTGCCCAAGTGCGGGGCCTTTCGCAGAAAGACGGTCTATATATCTCCCCGCGATCAGGCGCTGAAGGCGTCGGATTTCTGGTTTCACTCCAATACTCCGCGGGCGGGAGAAGAGTACGTGGTTTTGAACGGCCTGGAAACTATTGACGCGTCTCGCCTGCACACCGGCATCACCGGCCATGCTTACTTTGAGAATTCTCAATTAATGCTGGATGATTTAGGCGCTGTACTTAAGGGAGTACCGGTCGAAAAACGACAGCTCGATAAGTGCAGTGTAAAAGCTCTGGAGTCCAAAAGCACGCCGTCTGCGCCCTCTATCGTATATTGCCTGCCGAACGACCAGACCTTCAGTTGGCAGGGACTCCTGAGGGGGCATCGCCAGAATCGAACGAAAACACGGTGCGAGGTCCGTTAGAGTGGTCTATTCATGAATCCGCGTGTCAAAGCTTGGAAGTCTTTGGATCTGGAAAATATAACTGGCTTGTTTTGCGGGCAGAACCGAACAGGTTGCGGTCAGGTACTTAAGGCCGTTAGGACTTTGTGACGATGGCAAAACGCAAGGTCCCTCCGATCCGGCCGCGCTAAGCGCGCGAGTGGACCCTCGGGATGACGATGGTTTTTTGAACATCTTCAGTAATCAGAACCAGAGCGGCTTATGGTTTTCTCCGTGCCCCAGCGTCGGAGCCTGACCTTGAGCGCAGGGAAGGGCGGTGACCCTGGTTCTTGATTTTTCTCCGTATTACTAATCATGAAAGTCTCGTTTTCCCACGAGGATTTTTTGCTTTTCCTTCGTGTCCTTGGGGTATTCCTTCGTGTTCCTTTGTGGGTAAGGTGTTGGTTTTCCTTTGCGGCCTTCGCGTCCTTTGCGGTGAACGGGTTTTGGTTGTGGCTCTGTTGCGCTGTGTCTTCGTGTCTCAGTGGTGGATTTGGTTTTTTGATTGCAGCTCAAACTATTTTCAAAAAGCTCGCCAGATCATAGCTCAGCAAATCGCCAATGCGTTCAACGCTCATGTCGGCGGGCGGCAGGCTGGCCACGATCTGTGCGTCGTGGGCATAGTGACCTTGCCTGGGAAACACCGTGGTGACCTTTGTTCCCCAGATCTTCTTCACCGCAGTCAGGATGCGCAACTTGTCGTCAATCAGGACATAGTGGTCCGCGGGAAAGCGCTGCTCCACATCGTCCAGCTCTTTTTCTTTATGGATGTAGATGAGCACGTTGCCATCCACTGCCTCATTGATCCCGGAGCGGCTGATCTTGCGGGGCTGAAAGACTACATCTCCATCGGACAATACAACCGCCTTGCCCCACTGCTTGACATGCTCGATCACATCCAGGGAGTCTGGATAAAGGCGAGTGGCAAAGGGGTAGTTCACCATGAAGTGCGAAACGGTCAGCAGCCCTGGGTCGCGCGGGTACTCAATGCGGTAGCGCTGCAACGCGCCCAGGTAATCGGCATAGCCGAGTTCGGTACGCAACTGCTCAAAAAAATCCCAATAACGCTGTTGCCGCTCGTGCCCCACCTCTTTTTCCAGGTGGCGCTTTAGATCGGCGGTGATCCGGTCATTGTCAAGCAGGGTGTTGTCCACGTCGAAAAGGAAGACGAGGTTATTGTTCGCAGTCATATGAGATGTAAGTTTATTCCTTTTGCTTCAATTGCAGTGCCTCTTCTGTTGTCCAGTTGGGAATTGCCCCCGGACGGCTTGCAACCACCGCGCCAACGCGATTGGCAAAATCCGCAATCTCTGCAGGCTCCCAGTTGGCGGAGAAGCCGTGAACAAAGGCCGCTGAAAACGCGTCTCCTGCGCCGACTGCGTCGATCACACGCACGGGGTAAGCTGGAGATTCGACATAGCGGCCGCCCATCAGGACGGCGCATCCCTGGTCGCCGCGCGTGACACAGATAGCTTCCCACTCGAATTGCGCTGTATACCTTCTGCAAAAGTCTTCTAACGTTGAGACCGCCGGGTAAGAATCGCCAAACATATTTGCGATCTCGCCAACTTCCTGCTGATTGAGCTTAATCACCGTCGCCTCCGCCATCAATTCACGCACGAGTTCCGGTGTGTAGCAGCCTCGGCGAAGATTCACGTCGTAGAAGCGGCGCGCATCCCGGCCGGACCTCAGCAGCGACATGGTTAGATCATGGGCCGCGCTGCTCGTCTGCTGCAAGGTTCCATAGTAGATCCAAATGGGCAAAGGAGAGAGAAGTTCTTCCACTTCAGGTTGGGTGAGCCGGGGAAAATCGTAGGCGGCAGGCCGGTGAATTACATAATCCGGCTGGCCGGATGAATCAACCGTTACAGTGACCACTCCTGTGGGTTGGTTCTTCACCGAACGGACATAGCATGTGGAAAGGCCGGTCTCCGCCATACTGTCCAGGATCTTTTCTCCGCGCAGGTCCTTTCCCACAGCGCTGACAAAGAACACCTCATGGCCCAACCGTCTCGCATGAGCAGCAAAATTGAAGGGAGCGCCGCCAGGATGTTCCTCATCGCCGATAACGTCCCACAAAACCTCGCCAATGCTAATGATCTTCATTGTTGTAAGTGCCGACGCATTTTGATCCTTGTATGACCGCTGCTCTTCTACGCGCCCCTCGGTATCGGCTCGTGATTTTGACTTTCTCCGTGCCTCAGTGTCGGAGCCTGCCCTCGAGCATAGCGAAGGGTGGTAGGTGTGGGTTTTCGGTTTTGACTTTCTCCGCGTCTCCGCGCCTCCGCGGTGCAACTGGCGTTTGGATTCTAATCCGTGACGGCTGCCGCATGGCATGTTAGTCTTTCCTTTTCCCTACACCATGCACAATACCGCTACCCCTCGCTTTGATCTTCAGGAAGCCGCCCGGCAAACCATGCTGGAACACGGCTTTGAGCCCGACTATCCGCCGGAAATTCCGCAGCAGGTTGCGGAGTTGAAGGCCCATCCGCCGCAGATCACGGCGGGAGGAGACATTCGCGATCTGCGCGATCTGCTTTGGTCTTCCATTGACAACGATACTTCTAAGGACCTTGACCAGATCGAGGTAGCGGAACGGCTGACGAATGGTGATACCAAGGTGCTTGTTGGAATCGCGGATGTAGATACTTTTGTCAACCGCGACACGCCTGTCGACAAACATGCCTATAAGCAAACGACTACGGTCTACACCGGCGTGCGCAACTTCCACATGCTTCCTGAAGAGCTTTCCACCGGGGCCACCTCGCTGCTGGAAGGCGCAGACAAGATGAGCGTGGTCGTTGAGTACGTAGTGGGTTCTGACGGGCAGATTCGCTCCAGCGATGTGTATCGAGCTGTGGTCCGAAATAAGGCGCAGCTTACCTACAATGCCGTGGGAGCATGGCTTGAGGGGCGGGCTGCCGCTCCCCCTAAAGTCGCCGCTTCAACAGAACTCCAGGAACAGCTCAAGCTGCAGGATGCGGCTGCCCAGGTGCTCAAGAACGAGCGATTCAGGCATGGCGCGCTGACTCTGGAGAGCACTGAGACCCGTCCGGTGCTGGTCAAGGACAAGATTGTTGACATTGCCCGGCAGGAAAAGAACCGGGCTACCGAACTCATTGAAGATTTCATGATCGCCGCCAACGAGGTGGTCGCCCGCCTGTTGGACAAGGTCCCTTCGCTGCGCCGGATTGTCAAGACCCCGGAACGCTGGGAAAGAATTGTGGCGCTGGCTGCTGAAAAGGGCGAACAGCTTCCAGCCAAACCGGATTCCAAGGCGCTCAACGAGTTCCTGATCAAGAGGAAGGCCGCCGATCCGGACCACTTCGCCGATCTCTCCCTGGCCGTGGTTAAGCTCATGGGCCCAGGCGAGTATGTTCTTGAACGTCCGGGCGATCCCGAGATCGGCCACTTTGGATTAGCAGTGCAGGACTATACGCACTCTACCGCTCCCAATCGGCGGTTTCCGGACATGGTGACGCAGAGGCTTATTAAGGCTGTAATCGCCAGGCAGGGCTCTCCTTATACAGACAGCGAGCTTGCCGCCATTGCCCAAAACTGCACGCTGAAAGAGGATGCTGCGCGGCGGGTTGAAAGGGAGATGTCCAAGCGCATTGCCGCGGTGGCCATGAGCAGTCGAATCGGCGAAGTGTTCGATGCGATTGTTACCGGCGCGGGTGCCAAGGGAACGTTCGTCCGTGTGCTGAAGCCGCACATTGAAGGAATGCTGGTGCGGGGTCAGCACGGGTTGGATGTAGGCGACAAGCTGCGCGCAAAGCTGATCAGTACGGATGTGCAGCGCGGATACATTGATTTCGCGCGGGCCTGAGCGAGCATAATCGGGAGTTATCTTAATGAATGGTCTCGGGTCGAGTAGTCTCGGGGCTGGATTAGGTCCAAGTGTGGGCCTTCAGGCTCGCGTTAAGCGAATAACGAAAGGGTTTTAGAGCGCGTGTAAGAACTAAGGATTCTTTGGTGGAGCATTATATATAGATGTGTCATCCTGAACGAAGCGCAGCGTTGTGCTTAAGGCAGCGTACCTGATGGGCGCGTAGTGAAGGACCCCCATAATGTTTGACGACCGATTCTGCATAAGGGAGTTCTCTCGCTTGAACGTGTACGTTTGTGTTGCGGCAAGTCGCACTCGTGAGAACGCCTTAATGCCGGATCGTACAGCAAGAATCCTCGGGGTTCCTTCGGCTGCGCTCAGGACAAGCTCTTCGACTCCGCGCCATTGGCTCATGCTGGTCGCTGTAATTCGTGGCGCTACGCTTGGATGACAAGTCGGTGGGTTGACAGAGGATCTCGACAATCTCTAGTTCTCACACACACGCTCTTTTAGCCCTGGTGTCTGAAAACGGCTGTTTATGTGATTGTTTCCAGGTCTTTGTTCGCGCCATTGATTTATGTTTCTGTTTCTCAATAAAATTATTTCTGAAATTCGTTCTATTCGTTTAGAGGAAAAGCATGAGCACAGCTACTGTCGAGTCTTACCAGTTTCAAGCTGAAACTAAACAACTTCTTCATTTGATGATTCACTCTCTCTATACTCAGAGAGAGATCTTCCTGCGGGAGCTCATCTCCAACGCTTCCGATGCTATTGACCGGTTGCGGTTCGAGTCTCTTACCAACCCCGAGCTGGTCAAGGACCAGAAGTTTGAGATCCGGCTGAAGCCCGATCCAACGGCCCGGACTTTGACCATCAGCGATAACGGCATCGGGATGAGCCGAGATGAGTTGGTCGCCAACATAGGCACCATCGCGAGGTCCGGCACCCAGGAGCTGCGCAAGCGAATCCAGGAGACTCCATCATCGCAGGCCTTCGCCGATCTCATCGGCCAGTTTGGCGTGGGTTTCTACTCCGCATTCATGGCGGCCGATAAGGTCACGCTCACCACGCGGCGCGCAGGCGAAGAAACGGCTACGCGCTGGGAGTCCACAGGGGACGGCACTTACACCCTGGCTGTCGCGGAGAAGAGCACCCAGGGCACGGACATTGTTCTGCATCTCAAGCCGTCTGATTCGGAAGCCGGTATTGAGGACTATTCGGACCGCTGGAAGCTCTCCAGTATCGTCAGGCGTCATTCCGATCTGATCGCCTACCCGATTATCTATGAAGGTCCGAATTCTGAGGTGGAGCAGACCAACACCGGCGAGACCGTGGTAGATAACAAGACCGTGGAAAAGGTCTTGAACTCCATGAAGCCCATCTGGACCCAGCGCCAGTCGGAGGTCAGCGAAGAAGAGTACACCGAGTTTTACAAGCATATCGCCTCGGACTGGAACAAACCGCTGAAGGTGCTTCCCATGAAGGCCGAAGGGCTCCACGAATATGAGGCTTTGCTCTTCATTCCTTCGCAGGCCCCCTTTGATCTTTTTTACCATGCTTCGGAAGTGGGACTCAGGCTTTATGCCAAGCGAGTCATGGTCATGGAGAAGTGTGAAGATCTTTTGCCCCGCTACCTGCGCTTTATCAGGGGCGTGGTGGATTCCAGCGATCTGCCTCTCAACATCTCTCGCCAGCGCTTGCAGCAGGACCGGCACATTGGCCAGATCAAGA
>DATMMY010000498.1:0-12225 GCA_035569515.1 Candidatus Solibacter sp.
CGAGCGATGAAACGCGAATAGATGGAGCGCGCCGCGCCATAGTAGCCGATTCCATACGCTACCATCCTGGAGCCGGCAGAGAGGGCCAGGAGCCTGCCCATCAGACCGAAGCCTCCAGCGGCAATTCCATGATTCACAGAGCCACCGCCGCCGTTGAGTCCATCGTCGTCCGATTCGCCGGCTACTTGCGCCAGCATAACGATGGCCAGCGGCGCAAGAGATTTTGCCTTGGACTCGGTAGCGTGGGCGCCACCTTCGTCATCGATCTTGACGTTTGCAGTCTTGCTTGCGTCCGCTGCCGTTAGTTGTCCCCGCATGGGGCGTTTTACGCCAGAGGCCAGCTGCACTTCTTTGAATGTAAACCTTAGCTCTCCGTTCTGGCCCATCTTCTTGGCGGGCCGAGCTGTGAGTACTGAGCCCAGCAAGCGCGTACCTTCAGGCAATATCAGGTGATGGTCTGCCGAATACACGGGTTCAGTAAGCACGGCCTCCACCTGATCATCCCTTTGGTTGGTGGCGGAGCTTAATTCCGAAGTCAGGCGTGCATGAAGCACGGTATCGGCCGGGGGACGCATGTCCAGATCCGGCACGGAAGGGGAAGGAACCGAAGACTCCGGCGGCGCTTGCACCTGGATCGGCGTCCGCAATTCAGCAACAAACTGGGTGCCGGCGTCAAACACCTGCGGATGATACGGTAATCTTGCCAGAACTCCGTTCTTCAGGCGCTCCATTTTATTGGGCTTGCGAACCATGTCCTCCAGGCTGCGTTTCTGAGCTGTGACCTTATCGCGGACAGTGGTCTTTGCCTGTTGCCAAAGACCCTTGCTCTGGGTGCTGCCGGTCATCTTGACTACGGCAGAATCACGCATGACGCCAGGGCCTTGGATTGCCACTTCTTTCCCATTCCCAAGGACCAGCGTATCGAACTCAACCTGCGCCTCGCGCAGCGGAGTGAAATCGCCTCCAAGCAGTGCGTCGAAGCGCTTCATCTTGGAAACCGAATGTACCTCGGTCACTTTTCCAAGAACGGGAGTTCCTGCTGGAACGGCGACTTGATCAAAGACATAAATCGGCTGGGCAACATGCCCCTGAAGCCTCTGCCCTACTTTCGTGAATGAGACACGCTTATCCAAAACGACATGCAAAGGCACACCCGCATCCACGGCGAGAGTGCGATTTTGCGCGGGCGCTGGGTCGTTCTGAGCTGCGGCAAATTGGGTGCTCAAGAGCACACTTGCCGACAATACGAAAAAGCGAAGGGGAATATGCATTGGAGAACTCCGAATGCGCTCAAGTATAACTTGAATTTTGCAAGGGGCTGGCAAAAATCCACAAAGGATGTAATTACCGTTTTCCGCTTAGCTTAAGCCGCGCTTAAGGTGATTTCTGAATTGGTGTACTCACTTTTCCTAAATCCCTCTATGACCCGAGTGAACTTCCTTCGTCTCTGACTTCCGGCTCTGAAGCCCGGATGTATTTCAACCACTTACGCCACAGCTGAAAGCTCCTTCGGCTCGCGAGCTCACCTCCGGGACAAGCTGTGCCCCTTCAAACCAGAGCGGGAAAAACAAGTTTCTCCGCAAGCTCTAAACTCGTGCCCTGATGCGAGTCTGGACTACACCAACCCGGGAACCGCACTGGTAATCTCCGCGTTCCTTAAGCCGCTGCCCTCACTATCCTTGATTTCCTCGCACTATCTTCAAGTGTCGAAGACCTCGACAAATGTTGAGAGGAAAGTCGAACCAACAACGTTGCCCGAGCGGCCCGCGATGCTGGAACTCCCATTTTCCCTTTGTCTTTCAGTCACTTCCAACGGCTCTGGGGCGCGAGTTCATTTTGGCCAGTCAAATGCACTTAATTGGATAGGAGAAACAATATGAAGGCTTTTCAAAAACTGACTGTACTCATAAGCATGATCTTCCTTGTCTCTGCGATTCCTGCCGTGGCGCAGATCGACAGCATGATGAGTTTCGAAACACCGTTTGCGTTTTACGCAGGGGACACAAAGATGCCTGCCGGTAGTTACACGGTGTCTCAGCCGGACGATGATGCCCAAGTCCTATTGATCAAAAGCGCGGATGGAGCGCACTCGGCCGTTATTGAATATGTGCCGGCCGAGTCAGAGATTGCTGCGACCAGGAGTGAGATCACTTTCAACCAGTACGGCACAACCGATTTCCTAAACCACATTTCGCTGCAGGGGGAAAGATTCGGGATGCGCATTCCGGCTTCAAAAGCCGAACAGGACGCGGCCGAATCCGCATCTGCCGGCAAAATTAGCTCTCAGGGCGGAACAACGGGAAGATGAAGGCGGTTTTGGCCGGATAAATAGACCTAACCAGTGAAGGAGAAATTATGAAAGCACACAACGTATTTATTTCAATTGCAATGCTCTTTTTCCTAACTGCTGCGTCATTCGCGCAGCATGTAAAAACCGACTATGACCGGAGCATAAGTTTTGACCAATACAAGACTTACTCCTGGCAAAACGTCGAGACACAGGACCCGCTATGGGTTGACCGAATCAAGAGCGCCGTGGACGCAGACCTGACGGCGAAAGGCTGGACGCAAGTACCGTCAGGCGGCAACGTCTCACTCGTCGCAATAGAGACCACGCAGGAGCGCCAGACCCTCAATACGTTTTACAACGGCTTTGGAGGAGGTTGGCGCTGGGGAGGGTTTGGAGATGCGACTACCACAACTGACACCTACAAGGTCGGTACCCTGGTGCTCGACATGTTCGATACCCAGACCAAGAAGCTGGTCTGGCGGGGCTCGGCCAGCGACACGCTATCGGACAAGACCGACAAAAACATCAAGAATCTCGACAAGGGCGTGCAAAAAATGCTGAAGCATTTCCCGCCCGGAGAGCCAAAACGCGACGCAAAAAAGTGACACGGGAGATTTACGTCTTCCGTAAAGGGTCGCCACCGGACTGAGATGCGCCAGGAAAATCCCAGCCCATGCTCAGCCGGAGCGGCCAGGAGAATTGACTATGAAGCTATTAAGAAAAAGTTTGGCATTTGTTCTTTGCGCATCCCTGGCGTTAGCCACTGCTCCAGCTGGGTTCGCGTATCAATCAGACCAGCCAGCTACAGACCAGCCAGCTACACCAGCAGTGGTGCAGGCTGCGCACCAGACTCCTGAACAGTTGCAGCAGCTGGTGGCGCCGATCGCCTTGTACCCGGATGCACTGGTTGCGCAGATCCTGGCGGCCTCTACCTATCCGGCGGAGATTGTGGAAGCCGACCGCTGGATGCAGCAGCATTCCAGCCTGAAAGGGAAAGAACTTGGTGACGAGGTAGATAAACAGCCGTGGGATCCAAGTGTAAAAGCTCTCGCGCAATTTCCCTCGGTCCTTGCGAACCTGGACAAAAATATTACCTGGACCTCAGGACTAGGGGATGCCTACACGAACCAGCAACAGGACGTTATGAACGCAGTGCAGGCGATGCGCCAGCGGGCGCAGCAGTCGGGAAATTTGGAGAGCACGTCGCAGGAGACTGTAACCACGCAGGGCCAGACAATCGTGATTGAACCGGCCAATCCTCAAGTGGTTTACGTGCCGGAATACGATCCCTGGCTGGTGTACGGAGCGCCGGTCGTGGTCTACCCAGGTTGGTATCCGTATCCTGGACTCTACCTTGGAGGGCCTGGGATCGCGTTTGGCCTGGGCTTTGGTGTTGGCTTCTTTGGCGGATATGGCTGGGGCTGGCACCACTGGGGATACGACTGGCACGACCGTAGAGTGATCTTCAACCATAACACCTATATCTCCCATAGCAGAACCTTCGTCGACCGCCACGACTTCGGCCATGATCGGGGAGATTTCAACCACGGCGGATTTCATGACGGCGGTCATGCCGGCTTCAATCACGGCGGTGAATTTCACGGCAATGGCCAGTCTTTCCACGGATTCGCGCAGCCGCACGGCAATCCGGGAACGCATTCGGGCGCGTTCAGCGGCTTTAATCACGGAGGCGTGGCCAGGAGCTATTCTTCGCACGGGCAGGCGAGCATGGGCGGAGGCTTCCACGGCGGCGGTTTTGGTGGTGGCGGCGGTTTCCACGGCGGTGGCGGCGGCTTTCACGGTGGCGGCGGTGGCTTCCACGGCGGTGGCGGCGGTCACGGCGGTGGCGGCCACAGGTAATTTGAATTCATCAAAAGAGCGGCAAGCGCCGCTATGGAGAAGAAATCATGCAAGGAAGAAAGATCCGTTTCACAACCACTTTTGGAGCCAGGCACACCACAACGGCGGCCTTCGCAATCTTCGCATTGCTGGTGGCCTGTGCTCCGGCTAGTTTTGCTCAGCGTTCGGCTCAGGCGGCTTTCTCGTCACCCGAAGAGGCATCTCGCGCTCTCTTTGCGGCCGTGAAGGATGACAATGACGAAGCCATGATGGAGATCCTGGGATGCGGAAAAGAGTTGGTTTCCCTGGAGGATAAGAGCCAGGACAAGCTGGAGCGCGAAGAGTTTGTCATTAAATATCAGGAGATGCATCGCCTGGTACGCGAGCCCGACCACACCACGGTCCTCTACATCGGCGCAGAGAACTGGCCTTTTCCCGTGCCGCTTGTGTCCAGGAAGGGCGGCTGGTATTTCGACTCCAATACCGGCATGAGAGAAGTGCTGTTCCGCCGGATCGGCGAGAACGAGGAGGCCGCGATTGAAGCTTCCCACTTGCTCGTTCTGGCGGAAGAGCGATACCGGGCAACTTTGCATAGTGACGATTCAACCAGCCACTACGCTTTACGATTTGTAAGCGACCAGAATACGCAGGATGGGCTGTATTCCGATGAAGGCAGTCCGATTCCGCCATTCCTGGCGAACGCCGGTGTTGGTAATGGCGTTCCTCAGGAAAACAAGCAGGCGCCCTATGCCGGCTATTACTTTCGGATCTTGACCCAACAAGGCAAAAACGCTCCCGGAGGGACCCAGAACTACATCTCGAATGGGAAGCTGACAGGTGGGTTCGCTTTCGTAGCTTATCCGGCAGAGTACGGACAGTCAGGGGTGATGACGTTCATTGTCAACCAGAATAACGTTGTCTATCAAAAAGACCTTGGCCCGCGCACACCCAACGTCGTCCAGACAATGACCCGCTACAATCCGGGGCCAGGATGGCGCCGCGTGGAATGAGCGCATCCGGAGACGGGCCGCGTAACTCCTTCCCGGTGGTCTTCTTTGCGTGGACGCCGAACAGGGAAAGGAAATGAAAGTGAGTTTGGGAATTCATCGATCGGCGTTGGCGCATGAGGGCGCAATTCAGAGGAGCACCGAAATGAAAAAATGCGCGCACATAACATGCCTCTGCGATGTAGCGGATGGAGAAGAGTACTGCGGAGAAGACTGTCGTGCTGCGGGACGCGAAAGCGTGGAGATTGCGTGCCAATGCGACCATTTGGAATGCCCGTGCGTTGTCGCGCTGGCAGCCGTCGGAAGGCCGTCCCGCCACTGGGAGAATTAAATTATGAATCGTCTAAAACGCAGTTTGTACGTCTTGCTTTCCTGTTTCTTTGTGTCAATGACTGCCTCAGGAGCGCTCGCCCTGCAAGCGAATCAATCCTCAAGCAATGTTCCGTCCCGTTCGGCGCAAGCACGGCCACAAAGGACGTTTTTGTCCGCGGAGTCAGCGACCAGCGCTCTCGCCCTGGCTGTCCAAGAGCACGATGAAGACGAAATCGTCGCCATTCTCGGCACGGGGAGCGACCTCATCTCCACTGGAGATGACGTTCAAGACACATTGGAGCGCGAGCATTTCGTCCAGAAATATCAGGAGATGCATCGTGTGGTACGCGAGCCGGACAACATTACGATCCTTTACGTGGGCGCCGAAAACCTGCCTTTCCCTTTTCCTCTGGTGTCGAGTCACGGCATTTGGCGCTTCGATTCACAGGCCGGCGCCAGCGAGATTCTCCGCCAGCGAATCACCGAGAATGAAGCAATGGTAATTGGCGCCTTTCCCTTGCTGACCCTGGCGGAGCGTGAGTATCAGCAGCGAAGCGAGGGCGCCGATCATGAGTACACAACGCGCCTGGCCGGCGCCAGCGGTACGCATAACGGATTGGACTGGACAGACGACAACGCGATCCCGCAAGGGCTGACGCAGGCGGGAATTGACGATCAGGCGACAACCGGCAGCTCCGCAGCTCCCTTTTACGGCTACTATTTTCGAATCCTGA
This sequence comes from Candidatus Solibacter sp., assembly GCA_035569515.1. Classification (GTDB taxonomy): domain Bacteria; phylum Acidobacteriota; class Terriglobia; order Terriglobales; family Acidobacteriaceae; genus Angelobacter. The sequence continues at coordinate 6,183 of DATMMY010000498.1, forward strand.
CCGCTCAAGGGCAACATGCGCCTGGCGGAGCCAAGAGTTATATCTCCGGTGGCAAGATGACGGGAGGGTTCGCCTTCGTAGCCTACCCTGCGGTGTACCGCTCCTCAGGCGTAAAAACCTTCATCGCCGGCTCGGATGGAAGGGTGTACGAAAAGGATCTCGGGCCGGATACAGCAAAAATCGCGAGAACCATGACCGAGTACGATCCTGGTCCGAGCTGGCACTTGGCCGAACAGTACCCCGGCGAAGCTCTAAAGTGAATCCTGCAGGTTAACGCAATGCCGGCTGCATGCTGTCCACGCGGTTTTGGAGGCCGGGCCGGAAGATCCTCAGCTTCTTCATCCTGGAGATCAGCGTAGTGCGCTTCATTCCAAGCTTGGCGGCGGCGCCCTTCGGCCCGCCGATCACCCAACCGGCCGCTTCGAGAGTGTGCAGAATCAGACTACGTTCGGAATCCTTCAGAGTAGTTGCGGCCACCGGGAGCATGACATCCTGGGGCCCTGCCGTTGGCAAAGGATTGGGAAGCACGCCGTCGTTTGAAAGGATCACCGCACGTTCAATCAGGTTTTGTAGTTCGCGGACATTCCCCGGCCATTGGTAGGAGCAGAACGCCGACATCGTTTCCGGAGGAATATGCTCGACTTGCTTACCCATGCGGCGGCTGAAAATCTCGACAAAATGCGCCACCAGGTCCGGAATATCCGATGCGCGCGCCCGCAACGGCGGCAACACGATAGGAAACACGTTGAGGCGATAGTAGAGGTCGCTGCGAAATCCGTTGCGGTTCACCATGTCGGCCAGGTCCCGGTTGCTTGCGGCCACGAGCCGTACATTCACCTGATGCGTCTTGGCGCTGCCCAGGCGCTCGAACTCCTGTTCCTGAAGCACACGGAGCAGTTTGGGCTGCAGTGCCAAAGGAATGTCGCCCACCTCGTCGAGGAAGAGCGTCCCTTTGTCGGCCATCTCGAAGCGACCGGCCTTTTGCATGATAGCACCCGTAAAAGCGCCCTTCTCATGGCCAAAAAGCTCGCTTTCCAGCAGATCGAACGGAATGGCAGCGCAATTCAGCTTGATGAACGGGCGTCCGCACCGCGAGCTGATGTTATGAATCGCGCGCGCGATCAACTCTTTGCCGGTACCGGTTTCTCCCTGGATAAGGACGGTGGAATCCGCAGGAGCAACGCGTTCGACTTGCTCCAGCACCGCCTCCAGAGCAGGACTGGTACCTATGAGTTGCTCGAATCTGCGCTGATTGCGATCTTGGTCATCGGACCCGAATTTTTCGAAAGCTTCCACAGATGATCTCCTGCCTCACCCGGATGCACGCTTCCGTCACTGGCTCAAGAGTCCAGGGCGGCGCGAACGCTTTCAAGCAGGGCTTCGTCGTCAAATGGCTTTGCGAGGAACTCCACGGCGCCTGCCCTCAACGCTTGCATCCGCATCTTTGCGTCACCGTGTGCCGTGATAAAGATAGTGGGAATCTTGCACTGCTCAGCATTCAACCTGGCCTGCAATTCCAGACCGGACATTCCGGGCATACGGATATCCGCGATCAGGCATGCAGTCAGGTTTTGTTGACCAGACTGCAGGAATTCCTCCGCCGACGCAAACGCTCGCGCCGGCAACCCAACCACCTTCAGCAGGCCTTGTAGTGCGCTGCGGATCGAATCGTCATCATCGACAATCGCAACTAGCTTTCTCTTGCTTTGAATGGCCATAGTGGAAACTTATCAGGAGTGGTAATAGCAACGCAATTATGCTTTGGTATAAGACCTTAATACCGGCAGACCAGAGGCTTAAAAAGCATCGCGTCTTCCAGTACCTGGAAGCAGCAGCCAGTAGCTGCATCCTCATCCATGGCGGGTTTTCCCGGGCGGAACCCCCAGCTTGGCCGCCATTCTGACCAGCTCCGCCAGGGATTCAGCATGCATCTTGCGCATCACTTGCCCGCGATGGACCTTGATGGTGATTTCACTGGTTCCGAGCTCGAAAGCTATTTGCTTATTGAGCATGCCCGAGACCACCAGGGCCATGACCTCAAGCTCGCGTGCCGTTAGCGACTCGTAGCGCTTTCGCAACTCGCTAAGCTCACTCTGTTGTTGGCGCGCTGCGCGATCACGGTCCAAAGCCTGCTGGATTGCATCCAATAGGTCCTGGTCCCGGAAGGGCTTGGTCAGGAACTCCACCGCACCGGATTTCATGGCCCTGACCGTCATAGGAATATCTGCGTGTCCGGTAATGAAGATGATGGGAATCCGGAGGCCTACGTCAGCCAACTGCCGCTGAAAATCCAGACCGTTGATTCCGGGCAGTCTCACGTCCAGCACAAGACAACTTGGCCCGTCCGGCCGCTGGATGCGCAAGAACTCTTGCGCGGTCCCAAAAGACTCGGACCGCAAGCCAACCGACTCCAACAATCCCTGGATCGACGCGCGCACCGCGCCATCATCATCAATCACGAATACGATGGGAACGCCTGGGGCTGTCATTCATACTCCTCGACTTCAATGGGTAGAGTAAGGGAAAAGGTTGCGCCCTGCCCGGAGTTGGCGGTGGCCCACAAGCGGCCGCCATGCGATTCAACGATGGTACGGCTGATGGAAAGTCCCATACCGATCCCATGAAACTTCGTAGTATAGAACGCGTTGAAGATCTGGTCCGCCTGCTGCGGCGGCAACCCCACGCCGGTATCGCTGACCGAGATCAGCAGATGACCATTTTCGGCCCGCTGCGACTTGATGGTAAGCTCACCTGCCGCGCTGATCTCCTTCATCGCCTCAATGCCATTGAGCATCAGGTTCATGAAAACCTGCTGCAATTGCACATAATCGGCCATGACCTTGGGAAGACCTGCGGTAAGATCAGTGCGGATCGAAATCGGATATCGGGCCGCTTCGCCGCGCAGCAGAAAGATCATCTCCCGAATGACTTCATTTACGTCAACCAACTCCCGTTCGGGTCCCCCCTTCTTAAAGGCCAGGCGGATCCGGCCGATGATGTCGGACGCACGCGTTGCGTCTTTGACCATTCTCAATGCCGCCGCGCGCGCCTCTTCCAGATTGGGGTGATCGCGCGTAAGCCACCGCAAGCAGGTGTTGGCGTTTGTGACTGCTGCGGCAATGGGCTGGTTGACCTCGTGCGCCAGCGAAGCGGTCAACTCTCCCATCGTGGTTATGCGGTTGACGCGTGCGAGATCCGCCTGGGCCTGGCGCAAGGCGTCTTCGGCCCGCTTGCGTTCGGTCACGTCAATGATCGTGCCGATGTATTCAACCAGGTCACCGGATGCGTCAAAAACAGGGTGGGCCAGACTGTGGACGTGCTTTATCGATCCGTCCGGAAGAACAATTCGATGGTCGAACTCAAAATCGGTCTTTTCACTCTTGGCCTTTTCCGCCACCTCCTCGGTGAAGTGCCGGTCCTCAGGATGAATTCTGTCTACGAACATTTCCTGGGTCGGTTTCTCATCGGGAGTGAAGCCAAAGATTCGGAGCAACTCCGGCGAGGCAAAAAGCGATCCTGTAGAAGTGTTGTGCGCCCAACTGCCCATGCGTCCCAGTCTCTGCGCCTCCTGTAAATAGGCCTCGCTTTGCTGCAGCTTCTGTTGCGCCTGTTTGCGCTCGGTGACGTCTTCGCATGCAATCAGGATGATAGTGCGGTTCTGGGATCCCAGCACCGCCCGGGCCGTTTCCCGGACCCAGATCACCGTACCGTTTTTCCGGACTTTGCGGATTTCCCAGCTCATCGACTCGCCAAGTTTTTCTACGCAGAGGGCGGTATTGCGCCGGACGGCCTGTCGATCTGCTTCATAAAAGAGATCCAGCACCGGATGACCGGCTAGCTCGTTGACTGTATAGCCGAGTCGTTCGGCCCCGAAAGGGTTCACTGACAGAATGGTACCCGACGCATCCACCACAAAGTACATGGTCGGGTTGTTCTCGAAAACATTCCGCCACTGCTCCTCGCTATTTCGCAGGGCCTCCTCGGCCCTCTTGCGGTCCGCAATCTCGGAGTGGGCTTCCTCCACCGACTTTCGCACTCTGGACACCAGATGAGTGATAACTGCTGACGCTATCAGAAACGCAACGATGACCACGGCGTGGAGTGGCTCGCTTACCCGGAAAGAGAAAATCGGTGGCGCAAAGTAGTACGCCAGAAACCCGGCTGCGACGAGCGAGCAAACGAACGATACAGGGAAGCTTCCCCAGAGAGACAGCAGAATGATAACAATCAGATACAGACATGCAGTCGTAGCGAGATTGAGCCCGAGACGAAAACAAACAACGGTCAGTACTGCGAGAGCAATGCCGCCGGACAAGCAGATAGCACCTGCGCGCCAGAATCTATTGTTTTGGTTATGCGGCATGAGACGTACCTCTGCGGCATGTGGCGACGAACAGCAGCCGCTTCCTCGACCGATCCATTGCGCCGTGGCCGGCCTTGCCTGGGTCTCGCACCATCTGTTCTCGTCGCATTTGTTCGTGGCGAGACGTAGATCTGAGAACATCATAACGCAGTGGCCTCAGCCCAGACGGGTTTTGACCGGGCTGGTGGCGGCGCGTAGCGCAGCGTTCGGGCGGCCGGAAATCCGGCTTGCAGTTGCGGCATCATCCCTCCCCGGACGATCCGAAGGCCGCAATCAGCATTGTCCGCTGTACATTTGAAAACTCAGCTCCCTGTCGGGAACCACGGGTAGGGGAGGTCCGATGCGAACCTGCACGAATTCAACAATCTGGGCAAGGAGCCGGGCTGTGCCTTCGCTCTTCGAGATGAAAGCGTCGATATTCGTCATTCCACTTTCCGGAATATCGATTGCCCCGGAATACAGGATTATTTTCAGCTCGGGATACATAGACCTGAGCTGATCGGCAAGTTCGCACCCGTTCATGACCGGCATGTTGTAGTCCAGAATGGCGAGGTCGATTTTTTCCACCGTCTCTTCCGCCATTATGGAAAGGGCCTCGATCGGACTATCCGCTGTAACCACCGAAAATCCGCACACTTTCATTACCTGGGCCCGTAGCCACAATTGCTGAATTTCATCGTCCACCAACAGAATTCTTGGACTTAGCAGAAGTTTGGAAATCATAATCTTCCTCCACTTTCGCTTTGGATAGAGCACGTGGGTCTCCAAAGTCTTCCGCGCTGAAAACAAAGGCCATTCCTCCCAAAATGGGCGGTTGGACGCGCCTCTGGAACTCGGAGCAGAAAGTGTTATAGGCGGCAGAGAACAACTTTGTCGAAATCCCGACACTTACAGTGCCGCAGGGATGATGTGCGGCTGCACTGGACTCTTATTTCCGCTTTTTCGTGCAGACCGTGGCTCCAACAAGACATGTAACAGCCCCAACCATCCCTGCCGGGATGGTTGCGTGAACCAGAGACTCTCTCTCTAAAAACGAATCGTCATCCCGAACGCCGTCAACGGAGCGCGCGTTCTCTTCAGCGCGCGTAGTAGGCGTGAGGGACCTTGCGTTGTGATTACGGCGTCCCATACGTTCGGAGTCCATCCGCCTGTTTGCTGTAGCTTACCCTGAAGTTTCCAGAGAGGAGAGGGCACAGCCTGTCCTAGAGGTGAGCCTGCGAGCCGAAGGGAGTTTACTCGTGCCGCAAGCCGTTTAGAATCAATTGGGCTTTAGCCTGGCTTTAGCCCCTGCAAGCTCCCTATTTCTGAAATACTGATTGTTTAGGCTTCTCTGGAAACTCTTTGCTTTTCTTAGTGCGCTCCGCTTCGCTGCACGCAAGCCTACGGCGTAAGGAAAAGACCCATTCCCTTTTTAGTTAATGGCGTAATCAAGAAAACCATGTTACGTTGGGGGTGGCGAATCTCTGCGACAACGTGAAAAATGGCAAAAGCGTTTTCCAATGACTTGCGGCGAAGGATTTTGCAAGCCTACGCCCAGCACGAAGGCACCATGGACCAATTGGCCGCACGTTTCCACGTAAGCCTCGGCTATGTAAAGAAGATTCTGCGGCAGAAGCGGCTCACCGGGAAGATGGATCGCATCCCCCATCGTCCGGGTCGCAAACCTCGATTCACCCTGCC
>DATMMY010000499.1:0-4368 GCA_035569515.1 Candidatus Solibacter sp.
CAGCGTGATTCTCGTGGACCTGAAGAGCAGCGGAGCAGTTTCCTTCCAGGACAGGCTCTTCGCTGCCGCTCAGGATGACACTGATCCTCTCTGTACATGGGTAATCTTCGCCACAGGTTTGTCTCGCCCCATTTTGTTTAAAGCCGTTGCCCAAAGCGTAGATGTGGCAAAGTAAGTGACACTATCAGCGTTGAGGTTTGCTTGCGGATCGGCTGCGCTTTATGGGGACGCTCGAGAGTTTCAGTCCAACTCCAGCAACTCTTTCCGGGTCGCAAATACAATCGAGGTCCCCACGCCAGCCAGCACGGCCATCCCGGCTATGGCATAGGACGCATTGAAGAGATGGGCCAGCGATCCGGCAAGCAGGCAGCCGATGGGTGGCAGTCCCAGAAACGCGGTGGAATAGATGCTCATGACCCGTCCTCGCATCTGGTCTTCCGCCAGGTGCTGGAGCAGTGAATTGATGGTGGCGATCATCAGGATCATGCAATACCCGATCACGCCGAGCAATGCTCCGGAGAAATAAAAAGATCTGGAAAAGGTAAACAGGACGATGGCGGCAAACGACGCCAGGCCGGTGCGCAACACAAAGAGTCCTGGGCGTGGCATCCTGCCCAGGTGAGCGATGGTCACCGCACCCAGAAATGCGCCTGCTCCGGAGCACGCCATCAGGACTCCCAGGCCGCGCTCATCGGCATGAAGCACATCGCGGGCAAAATATGGAACAAAAGTGATAAAGGGTATCGCCAGAAAGCTTCCGATACCTATCACCATAATCAGCGACAACATCTCCGGACGGCTGAATACATAGGAGAAACCCTGCTTGAGCTTGTCCCAAAGATGTCCTTCTCCGGCGGGCCCCTGTTTGGCATAGCGCATCTGGCTCAGTGCTACGATCACCGCCAGGAAGCTCAATCCATTCAGAAAAAAGTTGCCGGCCACCCCGAATATCGCCATGGCAAAACCGCCCAGGGTGGGGCCCACCACGCGCGACATATTGAACTGGGCGGAGTTCAAGGCGATGGCGTTGGTCAGATCTTCTCTGGGCACAAGTTGGGGCACCAGCGCCTGGTAGGTGGGCGTGTTTAGCGACATCGCCACGCCGGTGCCAAAGGCCAGCAGAACAATTTCATTGACTTTAATGATCTTCCAATAGGCCAAGGCGGACATAATGAAGGCAAAGACCATCATGGCGGATTGGGTCATCATCAGCAGCTTGCGCTTGTCCATATGGTCGGCGATCACGCCGCCAATCAAGGCAAAGAACAGGATAGGAATGGATGACGCAAAACCCACCACGCCCAGCCAGAAGGCCGAATTGGTAAGTTGCAGCACCAGCCAGCCCTGGGCCACGTTCTGCATCCAGGTACCGATGTTCGAAAGGAAATTTCCGATCCAGAACAGGCGGAAATCGCGGTGCCGCAAGGCCTGGGCAATTCGGGGAAGCTGGGCCACCGCCGGTTCGGCTGCATCGGTCAACGAACCTTGCGCCAACCCGTCGGCAGCATCGGCCCGTGGCAGGTCTATGTCGTCAACTCCCGGCAACTCTCCGGTTGCTCCGGGATTTGGTTCCGCTTGTGTGCTCAATGGAAGTTTGCCCAGTTTTCGGATTCGAACAAATGCCAGCTTATAGTGTAAGCTTTTTCGTTTCCCCCAAAGAGTCTCCCTAGAAGAGAAGATAGAGAAGAAGAGGAATAGATTGAAATACGCCAAACTGACTGTCACGGTCCTGCTCTTTGTCCTTGCTGGTGGTGCCCAGCAAAATTCCGGCCCTGCCGCTCCTCAGGTCTTCGGCTTTCGAGATTTCACCCAGCAACGCCAATGGGACCAGAAGTTCATCGCCGTGCCCGACCCCGGCCGCGCGGAAGAGCATCTGCGCATCCTGACCGCCGAGCCCCACGTTGCCGGTTCGCCCGAGGACAGGAAGACCGCCGACTATGTTGCCCGAAGGTTCAAGGAAGCCGGCCTGCAGACGGACATCGTTGAGTACAAGGTGTGGATGAATCGTCCAGCGGAGATCAGCGTGGACGTGACTGCTCCTGCCCACGTTAGAATGCACGGCCCCACGCGCGAACATGTCTCCAACGATCCGTTTCAGGACGACCCACGCGTGCTGATGGCATTCAACGGTTCGTCGCCTTCGGGCGATGCGGAGGCCGATGTTGTTTACGCGAATTACGGACGTCCTGAAGATTTCAAGAAGCTGGAAGAGTTGAAGGTCGACGTCCGCGGCAAGATCGTGATCGTCCGCTATGGCGAGAACTTCCGAGGGGTCAAGAGCTACGTGGCTGAGCAGCACGGCGCCGCCGCCGTGCTCATCTACTCCGATCCCTGGGACGATGGCTACTTCAAGGGAGATCCCTACTCCAAAGGCCCGTGGCGTCCCGAGACCGGAGTGCAACGGGGCTCCATTCAATATATGTTCAAGTACCCCGGCGATCCGACCACGCCCGGCATTGCTTCTCTGCCATCGCTGCCCGACTCCCAGCGCACCCCGCCGGAACAGGCGGTCAACATGGCTAAGATTCCCACCACACCGCTTTCGTACGGCGATGCCCAGCCCATTCTGCAAAACCTGGGCGGGCCGGAGTCGCCGCGCGAATGGCAAGGTGCTCTGCCCTTCACCTACCACGTGGGCCCCGGCCCGGTGAAGGTGAAGATGCATCTGAAACAGAACTATCAGTACTGGCCCATCTGGAATGTGGTGGGCAAAATCACCGGGGCCAAATATCCCAATGAGTGGGTGGTAGTGGGCAACCATCGTGATGCGTGGGTCTACGGCGCGGTTGACCCCAACAGCGGCACGGCCGCCATGCTGGAGAGCGTCCGTGGAATTGGCGAGTTGCTGAAGCAAGGCTGGCGACCGGACAGGACCATCATCTTTGCCAGTTGGGACGCGGAAGAGGAAGGACTGATCGGCAGCACCGAGTGGGGTGAAGAGCACGAGCGCGAGCTAACAGAGTCGGCGGTGGCTTATTTTAATGTCGACGTGGCCGTTTCCGGTCCCACTTTCGGCGCGCAGGCCGTGCCCAGCCTGAAAAACTTTGTGCGCGATGTCGCCAAGCAGGTGCCCAGCCCCAGGGGCGGCACTGTCTACAGCGTTTGGAAGGCGGAGAAGCAGAAGGACGAGCAGAAACAGGGAAAACCGACCACCGATCTCGGCTCGAACATTCGTGGGCCCAACGCCAGGGTCGAATCCGATGTGCCTGTCGGCGATTTGGGCAGCGGATCGGACTACAGCGTCTTCATTCAGCACCTGGGGGTGCCCTCCACAGACATTACCTCCAGCGGGCCGTATGGCGTCTATCATTCAACCTTCGACAATTTCGCGTGGTTCAAGAAATTTGGCGACCCCACCTTCGCCTATGAGCAGCAAATGGCCCGGCTCCTGGGACTGGAAGCCATGCACATGGCGTCCATCGATGTGCTGCCTTACGACTATGAGTTGTACGGCAAGGAGATCAGCGCCTACATTGAGAGCGCCCAGGTTAAAGCCAAGAAGATGCTCGGCGCCAATGCTCCCGATTTCGGCAGGGCATTGGATGCGGCCAATAAATTTACCGTGGCCGCAGGAAGAGTGCTGGCCATTCAGAAGAACCCTCCGGTAGATGCCGCTAAACTCAACCAGGTATTGACCGCAACCGAACGGGCGCTGCTGATTGAGAAGGGCCTGCCGGAGCGGCCCTGGTTCAGACATGCTATCTATGCGCCCGGCCAATACACCGGATACGCAGCGGTGGTGGTCCCCGGAGTCAATGAAGCGCTTGACGCCAAGAACGCTCCACTCACAGCCCAGCAGCTGCAAGTGCTTGCCGATGCGTTGAACCGGGCAGCTGGGGTGCTGGAGAGTTACCGGTAGATCTGGAAAATCTTTTTACCGCAAAGGACGCGAAGGCCGCCCTTCGGCTCCGCTCAGGGTAAACTCCGGGAAACCAATTTCGCCGCAGATTTCGCAGATGAGCGCAAGATGAAACCGTAGAACCTTCAGTGGCTAAACAGGCGTCTGAAAAAATGGTTTCCTCTGGCCGAATTGAAGGGGCACGGCTTTTAGCCGTGCCAGAAAATACATCCGGCTTTAGCCTAATGTCACTTACTTTTGCCTCGTGTGCTTGGGTGGAAAAAACTTTTCCGCAAGCTGTTTGGCCCTGTGTTCCAATCGAGATTGCTTCAAACCCTTCAAAAAGGCCAGCTGCACCTATTTTCTAAATGCTAGAGCAGGTAGTTCAAAAATTGTTTTGACCCTCCAGAGGCTCGTGAGCAGCCAGCAGCGTGATTCTCGTGGACCTGAAGAGCAGCGGAGCAGTTTCCTTCCAGGACAGGCTCTTCGCTGCCGCTCAGGATGACACTGATCCTCTCTGTACATGGGTA